>JBAWVS010000016.1 GCA_037147175.1 bacterium | reverse complement strand
CAAGACGTGAAAAAAGAAAATTTGTTCTAAACTTTTAACTTAACTGAACACTAGGACTTCCTCATAAGGCATCCGTCCTAGCCATCTTTCAAATTTAGCTGTATTTCTTAAAATATCCTTAAAGAGGTTTTTGGATTTTTCTGTCATAGTATTATCGTATTGAGTATAAATCCCTTTTCCGTAAGACTCTTTATCAAGAGGAATCGATACTATCCGCAATGGAGCCGGAAATATTTCTGTTGAACGCTGAGGCATTCTGATTTTCACTATGCGACCTTTTTTTCCGGACTCACCTTCTTCAAAAAAATGCTCTAGATACTTTGTCCAAGTGTCTTCATTTCGAGGGTCAATAAGTTTCATTATCTTCGGAACCATAGGGTTACTTGAATACAGACGCGGATCAAACTGGTCTATAGGCGCTAATTTTTTTGATTTCATTTTTTCAAGCATATCTTCCAGATGTTTTTCTTCTTCCTGAGGGGTTATTGTTACTGAGTTAATTTGTATGGCTTCAGAAAACCAATCGTTGTAATGATAAGATTTACCAAAAGAAAGTGCTTTATTTGGCATTGGTTGTGAAAGTGAAATTTTTGTCATCATAATTTTCTCCTTATACTTTATACTTTTTATATTTTTACGTGAAACATACTTGGAGCCTATCTTGTTAAAAATATAAAAATCGAGATATACAAGTTTTATAGGCTCGTTTTAAGGACTGCGGTTAAAATCGTAAACGGCTTGTTTGACAAGGCGGTTTTGATTTTAACAAGACAGTTTCTTCTTAGAGAGCGTTGAAAAATTAACTCTTTTATTCGAATAGCACTCTCAATTTAAATATTTTAAATATTTCGAATAAAATTTACTAAAATTGTTTAAAATCAGTCTTTAATTGGTCATTTTTACCTCCTTTTACGGATTTTTTTGTGTTGCGATTCCAAAGTTCATTTTTTCTTTCCTTTTCCTTTCAGAGCCAAGTTCTCATTATTTTCATTTAAAAAAACTTATATTAATCACGATGACGAAATAGAGAAACATATCCGGTTTCAATAGGTTTCTCTTTTTGTTTAGTTTCAGGGACTTTATATACGTCCTACCCATTCTTTAAATTTTGTTGTATGGCTTAAAATAGCCTTAAAGAGTTTTTTGGATCTTTCTGTCATAGTACTATCGTATTGCGTATAAATTCCTTTTCCGTAAGACTCTATATCAAGAGGGATTTCTACTATCCGCAATGGAGCCGGAAATATTTCCGGCGTATATTCAGGCATCCTGATTTTTACTATACGTCCTTTCTTTCCGGATGCACCTTCTTCAAAAAAATGCTCTTTATAGTCTGTCCATATGTCATCTTTTCGAGGGTCAATAAGTTTCATTATCTCCGGAACCATAGGTCTACTTGAACACAGACGCGGATCAAGCAAATCTATAGGCGCTAATTTTTTTGATTTCATTTTTTTAAACATATCTTCCAGATGTTTTTCTTCTTCCTGAGGGGTTATTGTTACTGAGTTACTTTGTATGGCTTCAGAAAACAAATCGTTGTAATGATAAGATCTACCAAAAGAAAGTGCTTTATTTGGCATTGGTTGTGTAAGTGAAATTTTTGTCATCATTTTTTTCTCCTTCTAATTTTTTGTATTTTTATTTGAAACATACTTATATTAAATATTGAATACGCTCAGTACCCTGCCTAAAATCTTTTCTACTGAGCTGATGCCTGTTAATTGAATCCCTTTGGTATTTTTGTTTCCATGATTTGTTGACTCACCTACGGCAATACCTGTTAATTGAACCCCTTTTTTAAGATTATCAGGATCTTCAGTCATTTTTAAAACATTTCCTTCAGTTTTAACAAGATAATTATAATTGTCTGCATTTCTTGTTACACCAGATAATTGAATACCTTTTCCAAAGTTATTAGCACTATTAACAGATGAATTAATTTGTAGACCTCCGTACGTGTTGGCATCTCCTTCTACAAACTTACTTCTTTGGTATTTACCGTGATTTTCCAGGTTTCCCCATGCGTTGCCAATTATTTGTGTGTTTCCATAATTTATACCGTCAGTTGTTTCTCCTATTTTTTGGTATTTGCCGAAGTTGTATGAATCGCCGTCTACTACTTTAATTGTTTGTCGACCTTCTTTATTTAAGGCATCACCTTCAACTATTTCAACTTTGGCTTTTGCTCCCCAATCTGTAGTTAAATTATTTGTAGCAAAAACTTTAAGTTTTTTGCCTTCTGTTTTAACATCGCCTTTAATCTTTAATTTATAAGCCCTGAGTTGACTGCCTTTTTCCAGAATAACTTTTTTATTAACTGTTCCTGAACCAATTACTTTCAGTAAAAGATTTCGAGGAATGGTTATTTCCGTCAAATCTTGTGTAGCTTTCATAAAGGTATCAGCTGTAACAGCAAATATTTTAGTGTTTTTAGGGCTGTGTTTTGAAGTTAAAAGCTGTTGAAATGTTTTCAGATCTACTGTTTTTGGAATAAATCTACTCATAACAGAACTAATTGCCATGTTTAAACTCTCGCTTTCCTGATTTTTAGTTTTATCTAAATAAAAATTAAATTTTTATAACATCTGTTTACTTAATGTCCGTGAATATAAAAAAGTGACACTTAATCATGAGAAAAATTTTGCTAAAAATCAGAAAATAGCCTCAGCCAAAGAATCTGCTAGAAAAATCCATATTTACATTTTGTAATAATTTTGTGTTATATAATAATTTAAAATTTGAAAACTATCATAAGAGGAGAAAAATTATGACAAAAATTGGTAAAGCATGGGTATATAAAGATGATGTCGATACAGACGTTATTATTCCTGCAAGATACTTAAACACTACAGATGCAAAAGAACTTGCCGAGCATTGTATGGAAGACATCGATGAAACCTTTGCTAAAAACGTTCAAATCGGGGATATTATAGTCGCTGGAGAAAATTTTGGCTGCGGAAGCTCAAGAGAACATGCTCCGATTGCTATAAAAGAAAGCGGTATTTCTGTTGTAATAGCAAAAAGTTTTGCAAGAATTTTCTTCAGAAATGCAATTAATATCGGGCTTCCTATTTTAGAAAATCCTGAAATCGCTAATGAAACTGATTCAGGAGATGAAATCGAAGTGAATCTTGATAACGGAGAAATCAAAAATTTAACCAAAAATAAAACCTATCAGACCAACCCGTTTCCAAAATCTATTCAAGAGCTTATCGAAGTAGGCGGTTTGATTAATTATACGCAAAAAAAACTGGGGATTAAGTAGATTATACGAAAGGCGTTCTTATAATGTCAAAAACATATAAAATAGCAGTGCTTCCGGGAGATGGAATAGGTCCTGATGTCATTGAACAGGGCATCAAAGTTTTAAAATCAATATCGGAAAAATTCGGACATAAATTTGAATATACGTACGGTTTAATAGGCGGAATCGCAGTAGATGATTCAGGAAGCCCTCTTCCCGACAAAACACTCGAACTTGCCAAAAACTCGGATGCGGTTTTTCTTGGCGCAGTAGGTGATTGGAAATATGATACTCTTGACCCTGCTATCAGACCTGAAAAAGGTCTTTTGAAAATCAGAAAAGAGTTGGGACTTTTTGCTAACTTAAGACCTGCTGTCATGTATGATGAGCTTGTATCATCTTCTACATTAAAAGAAGAGTATATCAAAGGTGTAGATATCATGATTGTCAGAGAATTAACAGGCGATGTTTATTTTGGAGAACCTAAGGGCGTAGAAGAAAGAAACGGACAAAAAGTCGGCTTTAATAACATGATTTACTGGGAATATGAAATAGAAAGAATCGCCAAAATAGCTTTTGAAATAGCAATGAAAAGAAATAAAAAGCTTTGTTCTGTTGATAAAGCAAATGTTCTCGATGTTTCAAGGCTTTGGAGAGAAACAGTAGAAAAAGTAGCAAAAAATTATCCTGAAGTCGAACTTTCTCATATGTATGTTGACAACGCGGCCATGCAATTAATCAGAAACCCAAAACAATTTGATGTCGTTGTTACAGGAAATATTTTTGGCGATATTCTTTCAGACGAAGCATCTATGCTTATAGGTTCGCTGGGGATGCTTGCAAGCGCAAGCCTTACCGATAAAGGTCCGGCTATGTACGAACCCTCTCATGGAAGTGCGCCGGATTTAAAAGGACTTAATAAAGTAAACCCAATAGCAACTGTAATGTCAGCATCTATGATGCTTAAATACAGTTTTAATCTTGATAAGGAAGCTGATATTATTGAAAATGCGGTAAAAGATGTCCTTAAAGAAGGATATAGAACATTTGATATAATGAGCGACGGAAAAATCCTTGTAGGTACTTCAGAAATGGGTGATTTGATCTCTAAGAAAATTCTTGAGTTATCCTAGGCATTTTTATTAAATAATATAAGAAGCTGTCTTGTTAAAATCAAAACCGCCTTGTCAAACAAGCCGTTTCCGATTTTAACCGCAGTCCTTAAAACGAGCCTATAAAACTTGTATATCTCGATTTTTATATTTTTAACAAGATAGGCTCTAAGTTTTACGTGTACTTAAACACAATAAAACCCCGTTTGTTAATAAACGGGGTTTTTATATAAATTTTGTAATTATTCAAATAATGATTCTAGAAGATTTGCATTTTCACCGGCTAAACTATTTTCTCTAACTTTTGACTTATGAATATAAGTCCTTAATGCTTCACGAATTAGTTCACTTCTGGATCTCTGTTCTGTGTCGGCAATGTTGTCAATCATAGAAAGGAATTCGTCGGGCATTGAAATCAGTACTCTGGCCATAATTAATCTCCATTTTTATTAACTAACTTTGATATTATTTATTTTTTTGATATTTTATTTTGAAATATCTTCTATACTTATATAAAAACAGCGCGTTATATAAAATTGCTATATTTGTTATATACGGCTCATAACATTTACAATTCTTTGCAATAGTTAGCAACTTGAGTTCAATTTTTAAACATATTTTCAAAATTTTGATTTATCTGCTAAAATTTCTATAATTTCTATAAAGAAAAAAGGCGAAAAGTGAAAAAGAAAAGAACATTTGATATTTTAAGAACGTTCGAAATTTTTAACAGGGAGTCCTTAAGTATTCTTAAGGATAAATTTCTTGAGATAGTAATGTTGGAAACAGAAAATATTTTTTCTTCACATAAAAATCAACTTTTCAATATTGATTTTAAAAAAGATGATTCTGCGCAAATAACTGTGATAAATGATAAGAAAACTTATGATTTGTTATCAAATACCTGGAAAAGACATAAAAAAAAGATTAATGGCATAAAAAATGAAGAAAGTAACCAACGCAACGTTTATAACCAGCTCAACCTGTCTTAAAAATTGTCCTGATTTCAACCTGCCCGAAATTGCTTTGATAGGCCGTTCAAATGTGGGCAAATCTTCTTTCATAAATACCTTAACAAACAGAAAGAAGCTGGCTAAAACCAGTAATACCCCCGGAAAAACAAGACTTATTAACTTTTTTAATATAAATGAAGAAATAATTATTGCAGATTTACCGGGATACGGCTATGCGAAAATTTCCAAAACAGAACAGGAAAAATGGGGCAAGACACTTGAAGAATACCTAAAAGGCAGGACATCTTTAAAAGCAGTAATTCAATTTATTGATTCAAGGCATGACGTACAAAATAATGACCTTCAAATGAGGGATTGGCTAGAGTTTTATAGGATTCCGATTATTACACTGGTAACTAAAACAGATACGCTTTCAAAAAATGAAGCTTTCAGGTCGCTTCAAAATATATCAAAACTTTTAGAAACAGAAGTTATAGAGTTTTCATCGAAAACAGGCGTTGGAAAAGATAAGATTTTAACGGTTTTTACAGGAATTATAAACGATTTCGTTTAATCCCTGTCGTTAATTAATTTATTTTTACAAATTGTCATTCTGAGGGCTAAAGCCCGAAGAATCTGTCCAGTAAGCATTTTTAGCTAAAATCACAAATTGGACAGATCCTTCGCTTTGCTCAGGATGACATTCTCAAAAATCAATATTTGCAATAATTTTAGCTAGTTGGCGACCCGGGTTGTTTAACAACATGTTTAGCATGATTTGTTTTTCTGTTTTTCATGCGCGATAAGTGCTGTGGCATCAGATACGTCAATATTTCCGTAAAAAGCATTATCAATGGCCATAATGGGTGCAATTTCACAAAATCCTACGCATTCAACCACTTCCAGCCTGAATTTGTTATCTTCTGTGCAGTTTCCCTGAATAATTTTAAGTTCATTACTCGCTGCTTCAAGTAATTTATCGGAACCGCAAATTTGGCAGACAATTCCTCTGCAAACTCGTATCAAATGCTGTTTTATAGGTGTTATTTCAAGTTCATTATTAAGACTTACAACTTCCATGATTTCGTTTTCGGAAATATCAAAATGTTCAGTTATACAAATCAGGTCTTCTTCTGTAATGCACCCGAATTTGTTTTTTATATCTGTCAACAAAGACACAATACAGTCTTTTCTGTCCTGATATTTAAGAAAAATCGAAAGTAAATCCAGACTAACTATTCTGCATTTGCAAGGAACCCTCCCGGCTGTATTTATTTTTTTTTTCATATAAATTTTGTCTTATAGTTGTAAAACTTCAAATTAACATGGACTATAAAAAAATTAATGCTCTAAACCTCCAATATTATGGAAATTTGGCTATTTATTTAAATAATAATTTACATTTTGTTATAAACAAATATCTTTTTTATAGACGAATACAAAATAATACTAACGAAAAGACACTTTATTCTATTAATCCAAGATGATAAAGTTTCTTGATTATCATTATTTTCTATGATAATTTTTCATAAATAACATATAAAATAAGCGGTCTGGTTAGTTTAGAGAGAGATTAAAAAAAATTGAATTTACAGACAAATCCACAAATGACGACAAATAAAACTGTTAACCTCGGAAGACACGTTCTGGCAGAACTTTATAACTGTGATTCCAATGTATTAAATAATGTTGAATTAATTGAGAGATATATGGTCGAAGCAGCAGTTGAATGCGGTGCGACTGTAGTTGAAAAAAACTTTCATATGTTTAGCCCCTTCGGAGTAAGTGGTGTTGTAATAATATCAGAATCGCATCTTGCCGTTCACACATGGCCGGAATTTGGATATGCAGCTGTAGATCTCTTTACATGCGGCGATTCTTGCGATCCGCTTGTTGCTTATGAATATCTGAAACAAAAATTCCACGCAGGATCTTCATCTTACAGTGAATTAAAACGCGGAATGCTAAACACAGAAAATAATGAAATTATCGAAACTCCCTTTCAGATCAAAACTCAAATATAATTGGGTGTTTTATAGCATGCAAATTAAATTTAGAGTCTGACAGTGTTGTTTTGGGCTTCTAATCTCCACAATCATGCAGCCGGTTAGCTTGCTTAGTATAATAAATAATAACAAAAGAGAACAAAAAATTGACAGATATATGGTATACAGAAAAATATAAAGATGTACTTGGTTTAACATTTAAAATCAAGGATATTTTGCACAGTGAATACTCTGATTTTCAGAAAGTTGAAATTATCGAAACTGAAGCCTACGGGAAGATGCTTCTTCTTGACGGACTTGTGATGACTACAGAAAAAGACGAATTTTTCTATCATGAAATGATTTCACATATTCCGATGCTCGCACACCAAAACCCTGAGAGAGTACTCATAGTTGGTGGCGGTGATGGAGGAACTGTAAGAGAAGTTTTAAAACATCCTTCGGTAAAAGAAATTGTGCTTTGTGAAATTGACGGGGCAGTTATAGAAGTAAGCAAAAAATATCTGCCTTCTATAGCAGGAAAGCTTGATGATTCACGAGTTAAAATCAATGTTGAAGACGCTATTGAATATATGAAAAGACAAAGCAAGAATTTTGATGTGATTTTGATTGATTCAACCGACCCGATGGGGCCTGGCGAAGGTTTATTTACAGAAGATTTTTATACCAACGTCAAAAATGCACTTAAAGAAGGCGGTGTAATGGCTGCCCAGAGCGAATCACCGATTCTTAACCAAAAAGAGCTGGGATTAATTTCAAGTTTGCTCAAAAAAGTTTTTCCTGTTGTTAAAACTTATATTGCACCTGTTCCGACATATCCGGGTTCTTTTTGGAGCTGGACTTTCTGTTCGGAAACTGTAAATCCGACCGAAATCAAAAATATCAAAGCCGCAGAAGAAATTGAAAAACATGCTAAGTTGTACAACAGAGAGTTTCACAAATCAGTTTTCGTCCTGCCGAACTTTATTCGGGATATCGTAAAACAATAAATTAAAATTTTTTTCATTAATAAATTTTTAAAAATTATGTTTCATTCTAAAATCATAAAATTTATCTGACACATTTCTTATAATTAATTATTTTTACTTCTGACTATTTAAAGTTTGCACAAGAAAATAATTGCTTCTCCTCTGTAATATTGTTTATAAAAATTTAAGACACAAATATTGATATTCAAAAATAATTTTTTTAATATTTCTTAACAATAAGTAACTAATCGAATTTCGATTCAAACATGATAAAATTTCTTTATAAATCAGAATATGGAAAATCAAAATGTTAAATGTCCCATTTTTACCGAGGAATTGGACAAATTCCACAGAAAATTTTATAGAGGCTGACTGCGTAATGGTTGGACTTCCTTATGACGGAACGTGTTCCTACAGACCCGGCACAAGATTTGCACCGGAACTCATAAGAATAGCCTCGTACGGACTGGAGTCTTATTCTCCAATTCAAGAGCGAGATCTTGATGAAGTCAAGTTTTATGACGCGGGAGAAATCGATTTTCAGCTGGGCAATAGAGAAAATATACTTCAAACAATAGAAAAAGCCGCTAAAAAAACACTTGCATACAACAAAAAATGGCTGGGAATAGGAGGAGAGCATCTTGTAACTTTTCCTGTTATAAAAGCCTACAATGAAAAATATCCCGAGATTTTTGTAATTCATTTTGATGCGCATGCTGATGTCAGAGAAGATTATTTAGATGAAAAACTTTCTCATGCTTGCGTTATGAAAAGAATTTCCGAAGTAATTACTCCTGATAATTTAATCCAGATAGGCATTCGCTCAGGTACACAAGAAGAATTCCAATGGATGAAAGACAATAATACTATAGTAAAAACTCAGGATAAGTTAAAAGAAAGATTAAAACTTCTCGAAAATAAACCTGTCTTTTTATCTATAGATCTGGATGTCCTCGATCCGAGCCTGATGAGCGGAACAGGTACGCCTGAACCGGGCGGTATGACTTATAATGAGTTAATGAGCTGGTTGATGCTTCTTAAAGGCCTGAATATTGTGGGAGCAGATGTTCTGGAACTATCTCCGCCTTATGACAGTTCGGGAGTTTCAACAGTTACTGCCGCAAAAGTTATCAGGGAAGTTTTGCTTTTAATGAATTAATATTTTCGTAACCTTAACTTGAAAATAATGCGTTCTTAGAGTAATTTACTAGAGAATAATAAAATAATCAGGGACTATATGCAGTTACAAACAAAAATCAAAATAAAGGGTCCGCATCAGGTAAAAGTTTTAAGCAATGTAAAACTCTCTGAAGATACGTGGAAACTTACTTTTGAAAATCAAATAATTGCAGAAAACGCCAAACCGGGGCAGTTTGTATCTATATTATGCGAAGATTTAACGCTGCGAAGACCTTTTAGCATTGCAAATTCTAAAAACAACACTTTTGAAATAATTTATAAAATTAAAGGCAAAGGCACAAAATATCTTTCATCCCTTAATAGTGGAGATTTGACAGATGTAATAGGTCCTTTAGGCAAAGGATTCAATGCGGAAAATAAAAATTCACTATTAATCGGGTGCGGTGTAGGAATTGCCCCGATTATTTTTTTGTCAGAAATATTAAACAAGTCGGCAATAAATTATACTTTTATGGAATGTTCGCAGACTTATTTAGACTACGCTCACAGTGATAATCAAATCATTATAACCGAAGATGGCTCGGCAGGGCTTGAAGGAAGATTGGATAAACATCTGGAAAATATTATAAAAGAAACGAAACCGCAAAAAATTTACACATGCGGACCAAATGCTGCTATAAAATATATTATTCAGGTCGCAGAAAAATATAATATCCAAACAGAAGTTGCTCTGGAAAGAGATTTTGCCTGCGGAACAGGTGTTTGTATGGGGTGTACCGTTCAAATCAAAGAAAACGGCAAATTAGTAAACAAAAGAATCTGCAAAGACGGACCTGTTTTTAATGGAAGTGAGGTTTTATTATAATGTCAAATTTATTAAAGCCGGATACTTCTGTAAATATCGGAAAATTAAAACTGAAAAATCCCATTTTAACGGCTTCGGGGACTTTCGGATACACTAATGAGTACGATGACTTTATGAAAGTAGCTAATATTGGGGCTATAATCACAAAAGGCATAACTCTAAATCCTAAAATCGGCAACTCCCAACCTCGAATTAAAGAAATTAAAAACGGTCTTATTAATTCTATCGGGCTTGAAAATACAGGAATTTACGATTTTATTGAGAATAAACTTCCTGTATTAAAAGAAAATAATATAAATTTTGCTGTAAATATAGCAGGCTCAAGTATTGAAGAATATGTTGAGCTTGCAAAAATTTGTCAAACAAACAATATCCCTGCTATAGAACTTAATTTGTCCTGCCCTAACGTAAAATGCGGATGTTTGGAATTTGGGAAGGATGAAGAAACCCTCTACAGGCTGATTTGTCAAGTGCGTAAAAACTTTGAAAATACAATAATTGTAAAATTGAGTTCAAATGTTTCTTTCCCTGAAAAAATGGCTATGACAGCAGAAAAGGCAGGAGCTGACGCAATTTCTGCCATTAATACAGTTAAGGCGATGAATATAGATATAAATAATAACTTTAAAGGATTTAAATTCATAAAAGGCGGTTTGTCAGGAAGCTGTATCAAGCCTCTGGCATTGAATTTTATTTATGAAATCAGGCAACACACAGCCATTCCCATTATAGGAATGGGAGGAATTTCGAGTTTTCAGGATATGCTGGAATTTTTTGCTGTTGGTGCTGATGCTGTTCAGATAGGGACAGCGAATTTTACTCATCCTGATATCAGTGAAAAACTGGTTGATGAGTTAAATAGTTTTATGAAACAACAAAATTACAGTAGTTTAGACGACTTGTTAAATAATTTAAGATATGAAAATAAATAAGGAAAATATTTATGCTAGACCTATTAATTAAAACAGAAAGCTTGCTTAAAGGACATTTTGAATTAAGTTCAGGCTTTCACAGCAATCAGTATTTTCAGTGTGCAAAACTGTTTCAATATCCGGAATATGCGGAAAAAGCAGGAAAACTAATTGCAAATCTCTTCTCGGAAAGCGAAATAGACGTTGTAGTCGGACCTGCATTAGGCGGAGTGATTATAGGCTACGAAGTCGCAAAATCTTTAGGCAAGAGATTTATTTTTACCGAGAGAAAAGATGGTATAATGTTGTTAAGAAGGGGATTTTGCCTTGACAAAGGAGAGAAAGTCCTTATTATAGAAGATGTTATAACCACCGCAAAATCAACAAAAGAAACTATAGAAATTATCAAAAGTTTCGGTGCTGAAGTAGCTGGAATCGGAAGTCTGGTTGATAGAACAAGCGGTCAGACTGATTTGGAAATAAAATCGTTACTGCAAATTAATCCTGAAATTTACGCTCCTGATGAATGTTTTATGTGTAAATCAGGTCAAAGTATCGAGAAACCGGGTAGTAGAACTAAAACGGCTGTATAGTGAAGGTTTATGGAAGAAACAATTCAACAAAAATTGGTGGAACTTCAGAAAACTCGCAGTGAATTTTGGAATATAAGTCCGGAAGTTGCGAATTTTCTGAACTTGCTTATAAAATCTGGCAATTACAAAAATATTCTGGAACTCGGGACTTCAAACGGGTACTCTGCGATATGGCTGGCGCTGGCACTGCAAGAAACAGGCGGACATCTTGTATCAATTGAATACTCTGAAGAAAGAAAAGAACTGGCAAGAAAAAACCTTGAAGAATGTAATTTGCTCGATAAAGTAACACTTATTCAGGGTAAAATTATCGAAATTCTCGAAAGGCTTGATCTTAAGCTTTTTTATCTCCATGAAGATAACGATATCCCCTATATAGATTTTGCTTTTGTTGATGCAAGCAAGCTGGAATACGCTGAATATTTCAATCTCATTCATCCGATGCTCAAAAAAAACGGCATGATTGTAGCTGATAATGTAGTTTCTCACGAAAGCAAGCTATGGAACTACATTGACATGATGACGGCACATGAAGATTATCAAACGGTTAAATTAGATATAGGCGCAGGCTTGCTGGTATCTTTAAAAATAAATAAATAAATTCAAGCACGGTGAATTATGAAAAAATTAACAATTATAAAAAATGGTTTTATTCAAAATCCTGATTGCCCAAAAATAATTGGAAATATTGCCGTTTATAAAAGCAAAATTATTGATATTTCATCGTCTTATGACTTTGAAATTGCTAAAGATTTTGATGAAGTTGAATTTATTGACGCAAATGAATTAACTATTACCCCAGGACTTGTAGATCAGCACATTCATGGCGGTTATGGGATTGATTTTAATAATGCAAAAGCTGAAGAAATATTATATCTGACTAAAAAGATGCCTGAATATGGAGTAACTTCTCTTGTTGCAACAATAATGACCGATTCTGAGGAAAATATTAAGCGTCAAATAAAAGAAATTTCAGCAGCAATAGAAACGCAACCTGAAAATTCCGCGAAGATAATCGGGATTCATCTTGAAGGACCATTCCTTAACCCTGATTTTAAAGGGATTCACCCTGATAACTATATACTTGAGCCAAATATAAAGAACTTTGAGAAATTTGAAAACGATTATATAAAAATAGTTTCTTTTGCTCCTGAACTGGACAAAAATATGGAGTTTACAAAATATTTACTGAAAAAAGATATAATTCCTTCAGCGGGACATTCAAGAGCAACTCATGAAGAGTTAAAAACAGCGGCAGGTATTGGATTAAAGCAAGTTACGCATTTATTTAACGCAATGCCGCAGCTTCATCACAGAAATCCGGGCATTATTGGCGAAACACTGGTTAACGATGAAATTTATGCAGAAGTAATAGCTGATAATGAGCATCTTCACCCTATAATTTTAGATTTAATCCTGAGGACAAAACCAAAATCGAAAATTATTTTTATAAGCGACTCGTTGCCCTTAAATAAAAATGCGGAAGACCATATAATATTCGGCGGACAAAAAATTTATCGGAAAAATGAAAAAGCAGTTAATGAAAAAGGAACTTTCGCAGGAAGTCTGGCGTTTTTAGACGATAATTTCAGGAAAAACCAAGATAAAATAAGTTTTTCAGATTTCTTAATGTTTTCTTCTCTAAATCCTGCAAATAACTTAGGTTTGACCACTAAGGGCTTTATCGATAAGGGATTTGATGCGGATTTGGTTTTGTGGGACGAGAATTTTCAGGTTAAACAAACTATTATCAGCGGTAATATTGCATATTAATTAGCGTGAATTGCCGGATAGTCCAAATCCACCTAAATACTGCGATTTTTATTTTGTGTGATTTAGTCTTAAGAAACAGCCAAAAAGCATCTAAGCTTAAAACCCAAAAGGGACAGATGTTTCGCTTTGCTCAACATGACAATAGCTGAATTTATCTAAAAAGACGAATCAATCGCTTGATTTGTCTTTTTAGTATTAGAAAGTATAAAATGCTACTAATAATAAATAATTTTATGAAGGTTCGGGGTATGTAAATGTTTTTTTCTAAAATAGCGAAATTGTTCACAAAAAAAAATCCGGGTCAGGTTGTAACATGCCTGTTAAGCTCGGCATTAGGGGCGAATATCTTTGTGAGCAGCCTGTTTTTTTCAGGAATGGAAGATAAGCTGATTTTCTACCCTATTGATAAAGACTTTGCGCAAGTAAGAATTAATATTGACAAGCCTGTACAGGATACTTATTTTTACAGCAGAGACGGCATTAAGCTAAACGGTTGGTATATCAAGGCTAAAGATAATAAATCTACCATTGTTTATTGTCATGGACAGGGAGAAAACTTGAGTGAGTGGCAAAATGTAGCGCAATTTTTGTCTAATAACGGTTATGGAATATTTATGATTGATTACAGGGGGCACGGCAAAAGCGAAGGCGTGCCTTATGAGCAAGGGCTATATATCGATCTTGAGTCGTCTATAAATTATCTTGTAAATAATGAAAATGTAAAAAGAGATAATATAATTCTCTGGGGACGCTCTATGGGTGGTGCAATAGTTGCGGATATCGCATCAAGAGATAAATTTAAAGGTATAATACTTGAAAGTACGTTTACAAATCTAAGAGATGAAGCAATTCATCTAACCAGTACTTCTATTTTAGAAAGTAAACTCGGGTTCTGGTGTGCTTTATCAACAAAATTTGTAAAATATGTTCCGTTAATCACAAAATTTTCTACGGATAAGAAAATTTGTAAAATCAAATCGCCATTATTAATAGGCGGTTCAAAAAATGATGAAACAGTTCCTGTAGAAATGTCTTATAAACTGGCTATATTAAACCCCAAAGCAAAGCTGTTTATTTCTGAGACAGGAAGCCACCACGAAAGCGAATGGTTTTTTAAAGAAGTAAAAGAGTTTTTAGACTCAGTGCAATAAGTTACTCTATGTTTAAAGTTCTTCTTTGATTAATTTTGTCAACTATTCCGCCTTCATTGGAAAGTGCTTTATTAGTCCAAACGTCTACAATATTAAGAATATTTGCAGCACATTTTGACATATCTTGAATAGTTACAAATTCATTTTTTGAATGTATATTATTCATGCCAGCCCCAAGATTGGGTGTTAACAAACCTCTTAATGTAAGGTTGGAACCGTCAGTTCCTCCTCTTATAGGAAGTTCTTCAGGAATTAATCCGTTGTTTTGAATTGCTTCTTTAGCAAATGTAATAACTTCAGGCAATTCTTCAAGCTTTTGTTTCATGTTTCCATATTTATAATTCGGTTTAACTGTAATTGAACTTTGCGGGTTTTCTTTTTCAAGCTGTTTGGCTAAACTTTCAACAAATTTCACGCGTTCCTCAGCTTTTTTTCCATCGAAATCCCTTACAAGCATTTTTATAGTTGTACTTTCTTCATTGCCATTAATATCAAAAGCATGAAAAAATCCTTCTCTTCCTTTTGTTGTTTCAGGCGCTTCATCTTCTGGTAATTTGGTTATGAATTTTGCTGCTATTTTTAAAGCGTTGATCATGATTCCGTGGGCATAACCGGGGTGAACATTTTTACCTGTTATTTTTATTTCAGGATTGTAAGCATTAAATGTTTCTGACTCTATTTCTTCGGGTTTTCCACCATCTATAGTATAAGCTACATCTGCACCAAATTTTTTAATATCAAATTTGTCTGCGCCCATTCCTGTCTCTTCATCAGGTGTGAATGCAATTCTGATTTTAGTATGTTTTATTTCAGGATTTTCTTTATAAACATTTAAAATTTCAATTATTTCTGCTATGCCTGACTTATCGTCAGATCCTAACAATGTTTTTCCGTCTGAAGTTATAATATCTTCCCCTTTATGAATTTTTAATTCATTTTCTGTAATTTTAACTCCATTTTCAAGTAAAATATTACCGTTTTGATAATTTTTGTGAATTTTAGGGTTTACAGGTCCTGTAGGGACGTCTTCATTTGTATCAATATGTGCAATAAGCCCTATGACAGGCAGATTTTTGCTGTTTTTAATGTTACTTTGCAAAGTTGCGGTAAGTATACCGTGTTTATCAACTTCTACTTCTGTTAAACCCATTTGTCTAAGCTCAGTTGCCAGTTTATTAGCAAATTCTATTTGGCAAGGTGTGCTTGGAATTTGACCATTTTCTGCTTTTACTTCATTTGAGCCGGTATCAATTTTAGCCATTTTTATGAACTGATCCGTCATTCGTGCAGAATTTATAAGTGATGATGCGTTTTTTAGCCCTTTAAAAGATAGCTTAGTTCTTGTATTTGAATAAACAAAATTATTATCTTGTATTTTCATTAATTATCCTTTCATTATAATTATTTATTAAACTAACAATATTTATAAAAATGGTAAAAAAATTAATTAACATTAAAGACTAGAAAAAACTTTATGATTTTATCAAAAGCCTCTTCTCTAAAGGCGAAATTCGTTTTAATATTTCTTAATATGCAAAAGAGGGTATATGATTAGAAAAAAGCAGTATCGCTTACTTTATCAGATCAGGTCTGAGGGATTGGGCATCTCTCAGGTAAATATGACGGATTTCATTTTTAGGTTTTGATGTATTAAAAGTTATAAGCACCCTGATGCAATTTTTTAAGCTGTCAGGGACGGGGATTTCCTGTGTGCAAATCATAGGAACATTATCCCAGCCAAGATGAACACGTGCCGCCTTAGCCGGAAACGCTGCATCAAGGTCATGCGTCAAAGTAAAAATCACATTTACTATTTCGTTAGAATCAATAGAGTTATTTTCAATCATTTTTTTTAGCAATTCGACTGTAGCAAGATAAATTTCTTCTGCCATGTTATTTTCTACTGTTGTTGCGCCTCTGACTGCTCTAGAAACAAGTATATTTTGCATATATTTTCCCTTTGATTCATTATCTTATGTTTTAATTATACTTATTAATAAAATTTTTTAAAACAAGGAAGAAATAATGGACGAAAAAGAAATTGTATACGGAAAAAATCCTGTAGAAGGGCTTTTGGAAGTAAATCCAAAGAGAATAAATAAAATTTATCTTGTAATAGGTGTAAAATTTGATTCAAAAATTAAAAATATTCTTAAACTTGCAAGGCAAAACAAAATAAATGTTCAGGATGTCCCCAGAGAAAAAATGGATAAGCTTGCAGACGGAGTTCATCAGGGAATAGCTGCTTCCGTTTCTCCCGTAGAATATACAGAACTAGAAGATTTGTTGCCGAAATTAAAAGATAAAAATGACGCTTTGCTAATAATTTTAGATAAAGTAGAAGATCCGCATAATTTAGGATCAATAATAAGAACAGCTGCGGCGGCAAGTGTTGACGGACTAATTATCCCAAAAAGACATTCAAGCCAAATAACATCTACAGTTGAAAAATCAAGCGCGGGTACAGTAGAAAAAGTTCCTATAATTCAAGTCAGTAACTTAAATACCACGATAGAAACCTTAAAAGAAAACAATTTCTGGATAATCGGAGCAGAAGGTTCTGCGCAGACTTATTATTTCAACCAAAAATATGACATGAACTGCGCACTTGTTCTAGGTGGTGAAAATCAGGGAATTAGTTCTTTAGTAACTAAGAACTGTGACATGCTGGTTAAAATACCGATGTCCGATAATATTAATTCTTTGAATGTAGCTAATGCTGCGAGTATATTAATTTATGAAATAGTCAGGCAGAGAATATTAAAAAAAATTAATTGATTGAATGATATACGCAACAATTAAAATTGTTAATTGTACAAGTTTCAAATTAAATCAACGATATGGATGAAATTTGAGTTAACGGATGTATCGTAAAAATGAAATTTGTAATAAAATAATTTAAGGGGAAATATTAATGGATGCAGCTAAAAGTAGAAAAAATATAGAGGATTTACCGGTTAAAATGAAATCTAAATCTTTTAAAAAACAGGATGATATATTCGATGAAGAATCAGAAGAGGCTTCTTTTGAAGATGATGCCGAGGATTTTGAGATACCGGAAGAAGAAGAGCCTGAAGTTGTAGTTGAAAAAGAAACAACAAGTTCTGACGATGCCGTAAAAATTTATCTTCAACAAATTGGAAGAATTTCACTTTTATCTCCTGATCAGGAATTTGAAGTCGCTAAACAAATAAAAGAAAATCACTGCAAAAAAGCTAAAGAAGAACTTGTTAACGCAAATCTGCGTTTAGTTGTCAGTATTGCAAAAAAATATATAGGCAGAGGACTTTCGTTTCTTGATTTAATTCAGGAAGGAAATATGGGATTAATCAAAGCTGCCGAAAAATTTGATTACACAAAAGGATATAAGTTTAGTACGTATGCAACCTGGTGGATACAGCAAGCTATTACTCGCGGCATAGCCGATAAATCAAGAACTATAAGACTTCCTGTCCACATGATAGAAACCATCGGAAAAATTAAAAAAGCTACATACGATCTGACAAATGAATTAAACAGAAAGCCCTCAAAAGAAGAAATAGCTGAAAGGCTCGATATTCCGTTGTCAAAATTAAGAGCGGTTATGAAATCTGCTCAATCAACAATAAGTCTTGAAACACCACTTAATAAAAAAGAAGAATCAACAAGAATTGGTGATTTTTTAATAGATAACAGCTCTACTTCTCCTGATACAAAGGTAATTCAAGAAAATTTATTTTCCGAAATCAAGAAAATCCTTGACCAGCTCAGCCCAAAAGAAAGAGATGTTTTGATAATGAGATTCGGGCTTAATGATGATGGAAACAAAAAAACTCTTGAAGAAATCGGTACAAGATACGGAGTATCAAGAGAAAGAATTCGACAGATTGAAAATAGGGCTATAAGTAAACTGAAAAGACTTTGCAGAAATAATAGAGGCGTAAAAAGCCTGAAAAATTACATTGGCGAAGAACTATAAGAGCCTATTTTGTAAAAATTGCTCGCTTGACAAGGCGATTTTTATTTTAACAAGACAGCTTCTAAATAACGCTGGTTGCTAATTAAATTTACGCGTCATTGCGAGGAGAGGCTTTTGACTCGACGAAGCAATCCATTTTATTTTTTATAGATTGCTTCGCTTTGCTCGCAATGACAATTTGGGCGATTTAGCAATTCGATTTAAATAAAGACTTAATAAATATTAAAACTTTTAAAAATATATAAATGTTATAATTGAAGCGTTTTATAACAAGTGCGATGATGATGAAAAGAATAAAACTGCTTCCTGAAAACCTAATAAACCAGATTGCTGCCGGAGAAGTCATAGAAAGACCAGCTTCTGTAGTTAAAGAGCTTGTCGAAAATTCCAT
Organism: bacterium; assembly: GCA_037147175.1. Classification (NCBI taxonomy): domain Bacteria; species bacterium. Next base: position 30,266 of record JBAWVS010000016.1, on the reverse strand, counting down.
AGATGCCGGTGCGAAAAAAATTGAAATAGAAATCTCTAACGGCTCTAGAGATATCAGAGTTGCTGATAACGGATATGGCATACACAAAGATGATTTGATTCTGGCATTCTCAAGGCATGCGACCAGCAAAATAAAAAATCAAAATGATTTGTGGGCTATAAATACACTCGGGTTTCGTGGTGAAGCGCTTGCAAGCATCATTTCTGTCGCAAAAGTTACCTGTATTACAAGAACTGCAGAAGATTCTCATGGGTTAAAAGCAGATTGCCAAAATTCTGAAGTTAAGATTTCAGAAACAGGATGCGCTGTCGGAACAATCATGGATGTTAAAGATTTATTCTATAATATTCCTGCAAGGCTTAAATTTCTTAAGCAGCAACAAACAGAGCTTGCTAACATAACAGAAACTCTTCAGAACATTGCTATTGCCCATCCTGAAGTTGCTATTAACCTCATACATAAAAAACATTCAATTATAAAGACTACAGGAAGTTCAGATCTTGCTATAGTAATAGGTGAAATTTATTCAAAAGACATTATAAAAGAGCTTTCTGCTGTTAGTTTTGAAGATAATCAGTTCGATTTAAAGATTAATGGATACATAAGCAATCCTAATTTCACCCGCTCAAACAAAAAAGCCGTTTATATTTTTGTAAATGGAAGAACAGTAAAGTGTTCTATCATATCAAAAGCTATAGATACTGCATTGAAAGACCTTATCCCCTCAGGTAAATACCCTTTTGCCTCGCTAAATATAATTATGCCGGCAAATGAAATTGATGTAAACGTACATCCCGCAAAAAGAGAAATCAAATACACAAAGCCTAATTTGATTTTTAATTTTGTTTATTCGGCAATAAAGTCAGCTCTTGAGGGCAAGCAATCGCTAAACAGCTTAAGAATTGTGCATCAGGAACAACAAGAAAATTTTCCCTTTGATGCTTCAACACTTCAAACTCATATGTCTGAACAATTCTCGAATAATGACTCAAAAGTTGTGGATTTTTCAAGATTTGCTGACTTAAGAGATGATGAGATTACAGAAATATCTATTCCTGTTAAAAATACTGAAGTCTATCAAAACAAAATTGAATTAATCCATGAAAATAATGAAAAAATTTCTGTTCTAAAGCCAAAAATTATTGGTCAGCTCAATAATACATATATTCTTATCGAATCAGAAGAAGGATTGCAAGTTATTGACCAGCACATAGCCCATGAAAGATACCTTTATGAAAGACTTAAAGACAATAAAACTCAAAATTCTCAGCTTTTATTAACTTCTGAAGTTGTAGAGCCTGATACAGAGCAAGTTTTAATGCTTCAAGACAATTTAGAACTGCTTTCAAAATATGGTTTTGAACTTGAATTTGTGCCGTTTGAACCGATTTCTAAAACATTAAGCGATAATGCAATAGCGATGCAAGCACCTGTCGATACTAAAACACAAGTAAATCTTAATTTTGGCGTAAGATTAAAACGGATTCCCCAAATGCTGGCGGATAAAAATCCTGAAAAAATCATCTTTGATTTAGTAGAATCCGTCCAAACAAATGCTGAAAACATAGAAAACGAAATACTGGAAAGAATTGCATGCAGGGCAGCGGTAAAAGCAGGCGAAAAACTGTCTTTGTGGCAGATGGAAGAGCTTATAATAAACTGGATAGGTACAAAATTCAATAAAACTTGCCCACATGGCAGAAAAATCAGCCATACAATTCCAATGAAAGAAATAGCAAAGTTTTTTGGAAGAATTCAGTAAAGTAAGATAAAAAAGGTGTCCGGGCGATGGAATATTTTATTAGTTTTATAATAGGGCTTTTTTCAGGGATTTTAATTGTCTTATTGTTTGGTATAAAGAAATTTATCGTTTTAAATAACAAAATAACCTATATGGAAGCCGAAAAGCAAACACTTGAAAGCTCTTTAACCAGAGAAACTGAGTTGCAGGATAAATTTTGCAGGGAATTTGAAGAAATTGCCGCTAAAATTCTTAAACAAAATTCCTGTGAGTTTTCTAAAACAAATCAGGAAGAAATTTTTAACCTCTTGAGACCATTCAGGGAAAAGCTTATTGAGTTTGAAACAAAGATCGAACTAACAAGACTGGAAGAAGCAAAAGAAATAACTTCTCTTGAAACTCATATAAAACTGCTTGCCGAAAATAACCAAAAGATTTGTCAGGAGGCTAATAATCTTACAAATGCGCTCAAAGGTCAGGTAAAAACTCAGGGAAACTGGGGCGAATTTATTTTGAGCCGGCTGCTGGAAATCTCAGGGCTGTTAGAAAATCATCATTACACTTTGCAGCAAACTTTTAAGGATTCTGATAATAAAATTCTCAGACCTGATGTAACAATTCACTTGCCTAACAGCAGGCATTTAATTATAGACTCTAAAGTTTCACTTTTATCTTACGAAAGATTTTATAATAATGAAAAAAATGATCAAAATAACTTAAAAGATTTTATAAATTCCACAAAAGACCATATTAAAAACCTTAAAAGTAAGTTCTATCAAGAGATAAAAGATATTAACACACCTGATTTCGTGCTTATGTTTATTCCTGTGGAAGGCGCGTTTAATTTAATTTTCCAGCAGGACAGCGATATAATAGACTTTGCATGGCGTAACAAAATACTTCTCGTTGGGCCTTCGACCCTGTTAACAACGCTTAAGACTATAGAACTTTTCTGGAAGCACGAAAAACAAACGCAAAACGTAATTGAAATAGCTGAAGAAAGCGGTAAACTTTACGATAAATTTGTCGGGTTGCTCAGTGACCTTGAAAATATTAAAACCTACTTTGATAAAACTTCTGAGAGCTTCGAATCCGCAAGAAAAAAACTCGACGGTCGCGGAAATCTTATTAATCAGGTAGAAAAATTACGGGATTTAGGTGCTAAAACTTCAAAAATAATTCCCGAAAAATATTCTAAAGAAGAAATTTAAATTTAATTTGCATTTTGTATTATTTCAAGAACCGCATCAAGTGAACTTGAATATTTATTTATTTTTTGACTTATATATTTTTCATAGTCAAGTTTGTTAGAAGCAGTGCCTTTTGAGTTCTTTTTGTTTTTAGCTGCTATTCTTTGATAATTTGCAGCTTCGGTGAGGTATTTATTAAGAACAACAAGCTGTTTAAAAGATTCGTAATTTTTTTCCTGTCTGTTAGCGTATTTTTCTTTCAAATCATCAACGTATAAATTAATAATATTTACTTTTGCGGAAAACTGCTGAACTTTATCTGAATTATCAGATTTAATAACTTGTTTCAAGCTTGTTAGAATAGGCTCAATCTGTTTTATATCCTGCAAGTAATCGCTGTATTTATTTATATTACGGCTTGAATAAATTCTCGGGAAAAACGTTTTTGTTGCAGGAAATTCAAATTCACTATCTATTTTTGCAGGAGCCTGCTGTTTGTCCTGAATTTCTTTTTCGTCATCCGGTTTTATTGATTTTCCCAACTGCGGCAAATCACCTGCATAACCATAACCGCATAGTAAAAAAACTATTATTAAAATTACAAATAATTTAAAAATAATAAATATTTTATGTCTGATTATGTTTAAATTCATCTCTGCCCTCAAAGACCTCTAGTAATCATTTTACTGTATTTTTGCAAAACAAAAACGAACATTTGCAGGATGTTTGAATTTGATTTTAATAAAATATTAAACAAAAAAAATATGCCGAGACACAGAATTGAACTGTGGACACAGGGATTTTCAGTCCCTTGCTCTACCAACTGAGCTATCTCGGCATATTTATTATTGATTACGTTTGTTTTGTATGAATTAATTAAGGCAAATTTGTTTTATACGAACGGCAAAGCCTCTTCCGATTAAAATAATACTACAAGCAGTACTTAAGTCAATATAGAATTTCTTTATAAACTTAATTACTTTTTATTTGTGGCTTTAGCCGGTGTATTTAATTTTGTAAGCACGTCATCAGTGATATCAAAGCCGCCGTCAATAACAACCTGTTTGTTCAAAATTATGTCATATTTGTTTAAGGCAGAAATTTCTTTTATTGATTTAATAACAGCATCTTCAATCACACCCCATTTTTGAGATTGATCGTTTGCATAAGCATTTCTTTTTATATTAAACTGCTCGCCTAATTTATCTTCCAGATTTTTCTTTTCTAAAGGAGTTTTAGCATCTTGAACCTGTTTTTGAGCATCAACTACAAATTTTTGAAGTTCAGATTCTTTAACTTTTAAATCGGCTGCAAGTTCTTGTGATTTAGTGTAATTATCCCTGATTTTATCCAGATCAACGACAGCTATTCCTGCCGCATAGGATTTTGCTGTATATCCGCAAATTATGGACATAACAGCCAGCAAAACAATAGTTTTTTTAAACATTTTCATAATATTCACTCCGTTATACACTAATATCTGTCACCTACAGCAAATGTAAATATACCTTTTCTGTTGCCGGCACCTACGTGAGTTATAGGATAACCATAATCAAATCTTATTGGACCTAACATAGGAATTGGAACTATTAACCCGCTGCCGACAGAAATTCCATAACCGGGTCTATTGTATAGATCGGTTACAAAAGTTTTATGGAATAAAGTACCGGCATCAGCAAAGAAAGCTGCTCTAATATCTCTTAGAAATTTGTATTTAACTTTGTCCATATAAGGTATAGGTGTTCTGAATTCTGTTGTTGCCATCATAAAGCCTTGACCGTTTCCAATATCGCCTTCTCTAAATCCTCTTACTGAATAAGGTCCGCCAAGTCTAAAAGCAGCAAATTCAGGCAAATCTCCGACTACTTTTGAAGCAAGCTTTCCGCTTACAAGAACAGTGGATTTTTCGCCTACGGGATAATATTTTCTAACTGAACCGCTGATTTTTCCAAATGTTCCTGCATCCCCGAACAACATGAAAGATTCTTTTAATGATGTTGATGCATACCAGCCTTCAGTAGGATTGATAATACTGTTTCTCGTATCATAAACAACTCCCGGCCCTAAGGTGAGATATGTTCCACCCTGCAACTGGTCTGCTCTTTTTGATATTCTGAATGTATCAGTATATCCGCCATCTACAAACTTTTGTTTTATACCTGCTTCGTCACCTTCGGATAATTTTACTTTTTCAACGCCCAAAGAAATGCTGCCAGCTAAATTTGGAACTTTTTTTATAGGTCTTGCAATCTCTGCTTCTCCCCCAAATCTTTTTTCTATGCCCAGCGGAACTTGATAGCTTGCCAGATCTCTTGCAAAAGCTGTTAATCGCAATGAATTAAGAGTATTTTTTAATCTCGGTTCTACAAAATTGGCTTCAAATTGAAGAGGAGCTTTATCAACAACGGAAGAATCATTAAAAATTACTCCGCTTCCCATAGTAAAATTAGTATTTAATTCCTGACCTAATCCTCTAAAGTTGTTATCTGCATAACCTACAGAACCAAAAAAGCCTGTTTCAGTATCAACACCGCCACCTAATGAAATCGAGCCCGTTCTTTTTTCGTCAACTTCAATGGTAATTTTATATTTATCAGGATCTTCGGCAGATGCGGAAATAACTCTTCGAACATCAGAAAAAGCCTGAGTCCCAAATAATCTTGCTAAATCCTGTTTTAGGATATTTTCGTTATAAACTTCTCCCGGAGTTATCGTTAAATTTCTTTTAATTACAAAATCTTTTGTTTTAGTATTTCCGGAAATATTAATTTCCTGAATTTTGCCTTCATTCAGTTGAATATTTATTACACCATCAGGATCATCGGAAATTTTCTGTACTTTTGCAAGAATATAACCTTTGCTTGCATATAAATTTTCTATATCTTTAATAGAATTGTTTAATTCGGTAATATTTTGAGGCAAACCTTCTTGACTGCTGAGCAGTTTTAGAATTTCTTCATTCGAAACAACATTATTACCTGTAACATTGAACCCTGTAACAGGAATATTTTCTTCAACCTGAATATGTAAAGTGATTCCATCATTGGTTTGTTGGGGAACAGCCTTTATTTTTTCGGTAAAATATCCCATTTTATAGATATTTTTTAAATCTTCCTGTATTGAATCCCTGTTAAATTTTTCTCCGGGTTTTATATTAAGTTTACTTAATATATTTTGAGTATTTACAAGGTTATTTCCGTCTATATCAATTTCTTTTATTGTAACAGCACTGTCATAAGTTTTGTTTTCAAGTGGTTTAATACTTCCTGCATCAATATTTTTTACTTCTACAGAGTGCTTTTCGTCATCTGTTGCCGGATTGTTCTTTGCAATTGAAGAATGAGAAAAAACATTCAAAAGAATAGCGGTAATCACTAAACTTGAATATATTTTTCTTTTAGTAAAATTCATCAAAAACATCCTGCCCAACTAATATTAAAGCTCCCGATCAAAATAAAAAAATATTATATTTATCATTCTATTATTAAATAAATATTTTGACCAATAAATATTTTATTTTTTTCTAACCTGAACTCGCAAAAAAACAAAATTTTTCCATAAATATTTAAAGAAAAATAATCTCCAGAAATTAAATATTTATGAGTTTTAAATTTTAAGCAATTATTCCATATATTTTGTTTTTATATATATAGGTATGGTTATGACGGGAGAGAGAATTTTATGGGAAACAATGTGAATTTAGCTAAACTGCCTGTTTTGTTCAAAAAAGTAGAACAAAATTATAATAATACTCATAAAAACAAAGTAACTGTAGATAAGGATATTAGTACTACAGGTATGGTTTTTGGACATCTTATGCCTTATGATGTTTTAGAGTCAGGGTATAGAACTCATAAAGAAAATAAATTAATGGAAGATGTAAGAAAACTTTCATCTATAAAAGCAAAAAGCGGAAAAAAAGTAGAACCGCAGGATATATACAAAATTTCTCTTGAACTAAATAAAGGAGATAGAGTTAAGGCTTTAATTACAGCGCAGGATGCTTTGAAAATGACAGGTAGGGCAAGAGAAATCGGTTCTGTTTATGATGATAAAGTAGGAATTGAAAAACTTGTTGGCGAAAAATTTTTCAATAATTATGTAAAAAAGCATGACGGTGAATTTAATGAAAGTATGGCTGATAAAATGGGTGAGGCATATTTGGCAAGTATATTAACTCCAATTAAAGATAATAAAGATTTTGCAGGCAAGTATTATCACATGTTCGGTACAGCTGCTGCAGGCACAACAGGAAAATTTGGCGAATTTGCAACTAATTTTCATGGGAAATTTATTGTACCAATGAGAGAACTTTTTGGTTTTAGTAAAGCAAATAGTGAAAATAACTATATTAATGAAAAATTGCCTTGTGATGAAGCAGGACTTGCTATTTCAAAAGAGCTCAATAAATAATATTTGGCTAAATCCAGATTATTCTTCGAGCATATCAACTCTTCTCTGGTGGCGACCGCCTTCAAATTCAGTTTCTATCCAGATTTTTACAATTTCGCAAGCGACATCAGCACCAATAACCCTGCCGCCCATAGTTAAAACATTTGCATTGTTATGAAGTCTGCTCATTTTTGCGCAATATGTGTCGTGACAGGTTACAGCCCTGACACCTTTGACTTTGTTTGCCGCTATTGCAACCCCTAAACCGGAGCCGCAAACAAGTATTCCTTTATCAAATTCTTTACAGGCAACTTTTTTGGCGACTTCTTTTGCAATAATCGGGTAATCTATGGAATTTCCGTCATGTGTCCCAAAATCTTTATATTCGTAGCCATGTTTTTCAATATATAATTTAACGATTTCTTTTAATTCATATCCGCCATGGTCTGATCCGATTGCTATTTTTGGTTTTTCCATTATATTTTTACCTCTACTGCTCCCTGTCTTAAAACTTTAATAATTCCTGATTCGTCTATAGAAATAACCGTTGACTCTTTCCCCTTCGAGATGAAGCCAAAATCATCAAGAATGAAATCAATTTTATCACCAATTGAGTTTATTACTTCTGTTTTTGTGGATACGGCGCCCATCTCAGAAATATTCGCGCTTGTTGTGGCGATAACACCTTTATATGTGCATTTTTCCAGCATTTCAATAAAAACAGGGCAGTCAGGAATTCTTATCCCTACGGTATTAAAGCCGGCAGTAATATAATCAGAGGTAAGAGGGCTTTTTTTAACAACAAGAGTTAACGCTCCGGGAAAATATTTTTCTGTAATTTTTTTTGCTGTTTCGGGCAATTTTTCTATGTACGGTAGAAGACTTTCAAGGTTTTTACCCAGTAGAATCAAGGGTTTTCCTGCATCTCTTGATTTTATTGAATAAATTTTTTCTACTGCTTTTATATTTTCAGGCAGGCAGCCTATTCCCCACACGGTATCGGTTGGAAATGCAATTACTCCGTCATTTTCAAATATGGATTCTATGTTTTCAGCTTCTTTATCGGATAAATAAGTCATATTTATAAACTCTTAAACTCTTAAATGTTTAATTATTAATAATTATTTGTCGGATTGCAAAAACAATTTTATTGACAATTATTATTGATTTGTAATATTAATTTTAGGCGAAACAGAAAAATTTTTATATAATTTCATAAAAATTGGGGCGTTAGCGCAGTTGGTAGCGCATCACACTGGCAGTGTGGGGGTCAGGAGTTCGAATCTCCTACGCTCCATATCTTTTTCAAAGCAGGGGAGAGAAGCCCCTTTTTTGTTGCCAAATTTCCCGCACCCACGGCGATTTCTGCCAGTTGTAAAATTAAAGAGAATTCATATAAGAGAGATTTCGTGTAAATTTTGTGTAAAGTTATGCAAAATTCTCTTTTTACTTTTTCACTAGCCCCCGTTTTATTTTAAGCAAAGAAAAAAGCTGCCGGTTTTAGCAGCAACTTCAAAAATAAAATGATGTTTTAGATATTCAATAATCTTCTTTGTTCAGTCCAATCAAACGTATTAATCTTAAAAAGTTTCTGAATACTCATCTCCGGTGGCTGAGTACCGTTTAAAATCTTTTCTGTAATATCAGGAGCGAGAAATCTTAAACGTAAAACATCTTTAATGTAAGTGTTATCATTTAAATTTTCCATTTTTTGTATATCTTTACTGCTTACCGCTTCGCCGGATAGTAAAAGATTATTCCAGTAATGACTTTTGGCTATAGCTTTAATTAAATGAGGGTTAATATTAACATCCTGTTTTTGCGAATCCGTGATTATTATTATGCCGCCATTTTTAGAAGTCTGTGACAGCCGTAAAGCTTTTGTAATAAAAATTGGCTCAGTAGTATCTTTTTTAATTTCTTCAGGCAGTATTGTATTAGAATTTACCGAATGTAGTGCTTTTAGTAATTGCTCCTTGCAAAAAGTAATCTCTATTTTTTCTTTATACAAAACTATTTTGCTTAAGATTGTCCTGATAAAAGCATTATTAAACCCGGTTTTAATATCATGCTGCAAGCTTTTTATTGATAACATCAGTTCTTTTTGCTTATGAATATCGTAATCTTCAATGTATTGATGAATATTTTTTGTATTAAATAAAAATGTTTTAATTTCTTCAGTAACAACTTTTTCAATTTCACCTGCGGGAATTTTCGATACAGAACCTGCTTCATTCTTTCTGGCTTGAATTATTGCTTGACTGACATAGTATCTGTACTTTCTGTTTCTTGTATTACTATGGCTTGGAGTCATTCTGTTTCCTGCATCATCAAACAGCTTTCCGGCAAGGAATGAAGGTGTTTTAGCATTTATTGAATTTTTTCTGTCAATTCTGTTTTGTGATAATATTTGTTGAACTTTTTCAAAAACATCCTTCTCAATTATAGCTTGATGTTCACCGTCATATACTTTGTCTTTGTGTGTAATTAAACCGACATAAATTTTATTTTGCAGAATATGATATAAGGCTCCTTTTGTAAAAAATATATTATTTTTAGTTTTTATATTATTTTCTTTCAGGTAACCGGTTAAATCCGGCACACTTTTTAATTCAAGATATTTTTCAAAAATTATTTTTATTTTATTCATATGCTCAACATCCGGTAAAAGCTTTTTCTCTTTTAATTCATATCCGATGGGCGGCTTTCCGCTCATCCACATACCTTTTTTCTTTGATGCGGCAATTTTATCTCTTATTCTTTCGCCTGTAACTTCCCTTTCAAATTGAGCAAAAGACAGAAGAATATTAAGTGTTAATCGCCCCATACTGGTTGTGGTATTGAACTGCTGTGTTATTGAAACAAATGAAACTGCTTTTTTATCAAATAATTCAACAATTTTGGAAAAATCCATAAGGGAACGAGTAAGCCTGTCAATTTTATAAACGACTATAGTATCAATTTCGCCGGCTTCAATATCTTGAAACAGTTCTTTAAGCGCAGGTCTTTCTAAAGTGCCTCCTGAAAATCCGCCATCATTATATTGTTTTTCGACAAGAACCCAGCCTTCGTGTTGCTGAGACTTAATATATGATTCGCAGGCTTCTCTTTGGGCATCAAGAGAATTGAAATCCTGATCAAGACCTTCTTCCGAAGATTTTCTTGTATAAATGGCACACCTGATTATTTTTTTACCTGCAATGCTCATGCGCTTTTTACTCCAAAAAAGATTTTACCGTTCCATCTTGTGCCGGTTATTTCATTTGCTATGGCTGATAAGCTTTTATAAAATTTATCTTTATACTTAAAACCTTTATCAAGAGCTATAACTTCGTGTTTCTCGCCTTTATACTCCCTTATGAGCTTTGTACCCGATTTGATCTCAAAAACAGAACTTTGTCGACAGGTTTCTTTCACGTCATTTTCATTAACATCTTGCTTTTTAGCGAGTTTCTCCGCAAGTTTATCAAGCTGCTTTTTTGTCTGTGCCGAATAACCGCCTTGTTTTTTTGCCTGAAGTTCCCACACAATATGCTTTATCAGGAATTCTTTTCTTGCATGTTGAGGGGAATTTGTTTTAAACAATTTTTTCCATTTTTGGATTAATTCTTGTCTTGGCAGACTTTGCAGTTCTTCGATGGTTTCTGTCATGTCTGTAATCCTTTCTATACTTAAGTACAGACACATTAATCACTCTTTCTGTCTCTGAAATCAAGCATTTAAGAAGCTTATTGTCTGGTTTGTTTCTGAGAGAAGACAATTTAATTTGCCGGTCATAAAAAAATCCTTATGCGTATAACAGTTGTATGTTAGTTTGCATAAGGAGATTGGGGTTGTATTATGTCGGTATGCTAAGACTACATTCTGTCTAAGCTAAGAGCCGGTCCGGACTTTTCAACTTCGAATGCGGACAATTTCAATATTAAAAACTCCACTTTCGGCTCCATTTTTTGACTTATCCACTCAAGCATACATTGCAGTCTCTCATCAATCTCTGTCAGTACCCAAACCGCTAATGATGCGTCGTTGAAAGCCACGGTATCAAGAAATTTTTTGAGATCATCGTTGGTGATTTTTTTATCAAGATTTATACTAACTACCAATAAGTCTCGAGAATTTCTTATTTTTCCGTAAATATCAGGCCGTATAAACTCCGGGACATCATCAAGATATTTAGGTTCTTTGATTTCAGAATTAATGAGTTTCTCTAACTTGTAAATGTTTTTTAAAAGCCAATTTCTGGCATCTTCTTGGCTTCTAAAGCATCTACAAGGGTCAAATTCGCGAATTGTAATTTCTTTCATAATTTGCATCCTTTTCTTTTTTTTTGTAAAAATAATCTGTAAATTTGTTTTTTCGCGCATAACCTCCTGTTTATTAAGATTTTGTAACTCTGAACCATACAATTGGCTACATTAAATCCCAGTCCGGTTCTGTATAAAAACCGTCCATAAGCCGATCCGTTTCAGTTTTAGCTCTGGGTTTTGAGAGATAGTCATGTTCAGAAAAAGCATATACTTTTTCATTCAACGCTTGACTTAGAGCATCGCACTGGTCGTCATGTTTTGATTTTGGAAATCTGAGCAATTCCTGCTCAAAATCCAACCACCAGTCAGGTTTATATTCAGGGAACAAGCAATTTCCGTTTTCTAATAAATTTGAAACTGAGATTAACCTTGTTTCTTTGTCATACTCGGGCTTTATGCCTTTTGGGTATATCTTGTAATCCTGCCTTAATGTCTGGATTAAGCTTGTGCCGGATGCCTGATCTTCAATCAGTACTTCTATTCGGTGTTTGTATTTTTCTTTGGCATCATTATGTTTTTGTGCAATTTTTTTGATCAGGAATGGAAACTCCAGCTTTTCCCTATAGACATCCAGCACATAATTTTTGTCATTTCTGTCCCTGAGCATAGTTATACAAACGGAATAATCGTTGTGTTGCTCAATCTTACTGGCTGTATCCCATGACTGGATGATGCAATTAATCTTAATTTCTTCATTTTCAATAGCCTTAAATAGTGCTTCCTTGTTGTAAAACTGAAGCCATTTCTTTTTAATCACACCTCCTTCCCTTGGTGCTGGGTTTTGCTGGTATTGCCCGGCGAAGTTATACTCGCCCATATACTCTTTTGCCTGATATAACTTTGCTAAATCTTCCCTTGCGGGATGCAGAGCTTCGTTTTTCTTTCTGGGAAACCATTTTTCTAAACCTGTAACTCTGTCTATAGCCCACCAACATTCATCAACTTCACCTATAGCGGATATTTTAATATGTTTAAAACTCGGGTCCGTATTGAGTAGATAACCTGAGAGGTCTTCTTCGTGAAGTCTTTGCATTACAACAATAATTTTGCCCTCTTTCTTGTTATTAAGCCTTGAATAAAGTGTGCTTCCATACCAATCATTTGTTTTATCCCTTAATAAATCTGAGAATGCATCCATCGGTTTCATTGGATCATCGATAATGATGTAATCTGCACCCCTACCCGTAAGTGTTCCGTTAATGGAAGTTGCGTATCGACCCCCGCCTTTTGTGGTTTCAAAATCGTTTATGGATTTTTTTGATAATCTAGTATTTGGAAAAAGTTCCTTGTACCAATGGCTTTCCATAACTTTTTTGCAATCAAGTGCAAGTTTTGAAGCCAATTCATCGGCGTAGCTGACTACAATAATACTTGCCTTGGGATTATGTCCCAGAATGAAAGCAGGGAATGCGATAGAGCAGATAATAGATTTCATATAGCGAGGCGGGATGTTAATTATCAGCCGATTTGCATAATTTTCCTGAACATCCATAAGTTCATGACAAATTACATCAATATGCCAGTTATCAAGATAAGTTGCGTTCGGGGAAACTTCCTTAAACACCTTTTCTACAAAGGATTTGAAGTTTATTCTAAGGAGAGAATTTAACAGTGCTTTTTTGTCGTTAATCATGTGTTTTAACCTCCTCTATGCCGTCAAAATCCGACACATTTTTTAAGTAATTGGTGATAATTTCTCTGTCATCCTGGCTAATGGATGCCAGAATCTTGTTTTTATCTTCTTCCTTAACATCCGCCATAAGCATATGTGGCAACAGGGAATTTATGGCTTTGACATCACCTTTAACAGCCTTATTCACAAGCTGCATAATCATTGCAAGTTTTTTGGAGATTCTTAAATCCCTGCCGTTTTCCTTTATGCTGATTTTTTGGTCCAGAACTTCCGTCAGCATATTGTATGTGTTTCTGTGGTCTTTAGGTCTGCCTTTTCTGTTACCGGAAAGACCGGGTATAAATTGGGAATCCTTTGGAGGTTTTTTGTATCCGACTTCATATTTTTCAGGATTTTGTGGATTTTCGGATTTTTTAGTTTTCTTTGGCATTTTTCTTTTCCTCCAATAATTCCCTGTAAGTTTTACCTGAAAATAAATTTATGGCAGAAGCTCCGGTTAATTCTTGCCATCTTCTGATTGTTGTATCAATATACAGGGGTTCAAGTTCGATGCCGTAGCAAACCCTGCCTGATTTTTCAGCAGCTATTAATGTTGTTCCTGAACCTAAAAAAGCATCCAGGACGATATCACCCCTGTTTGTGACGTCCAGAATGGCATCTTTTACCATTTCAACGGGTTTTACTGTCGGGTGAAATTTGAGGTTGTTTTTGTCGCTGCCGAAAGAATTTGCCCCGGGATAATCCCAAACATTTGTCCTGTATCTGCCATGGGAACCAAGTTCAATATTATTAATATGTGATTCTTTTCCGTTTTTAAAGATAAAAATCAGCTCATGCTTTGACCTGTATAAAGATCCCATTCCGCCGTTATCTTTATTCCAGACACAGAGATTTTTAAATTCATCATAAACGCTCCCGGCATTAATTATTTCTTTGATATGCCGCCAGTCCATACAGATATAGTGAAGCGATCCGTCTGTTGAGAATTCTTTAAGCAAGTTAAAGCTTACAGAGAGAAAATTTTGGAATTCTTCCTCTGACATCTCCCCTGATGCCATAGAAAATTCCTTGTGCTTAATTTTACCCAGACCGCATACATGTCCATCGACCTTGACATTATACGGCGGGTCGGTGAATATCATAGCGGCTTTTTCGTCTTGTAATAAAAGCTCAAATACAGCCTTATCCAATGAATTTCCGCAAATAATTTTGTGTTTACCTAATTGCCAGATGTCGCCAAGTTGTGAAACTATTTCGTTTTCAGGAATAAAAGGAACGGCATTAGCTTTTTCATCAAGCTTCACCTCTTTATTTGTAAGCGTATCATCAAGCATAACGTCTATATCAGCAGTATCAAACCCTGTGATATCAAGATTAAAATCAAGTTCAAGATTGCTCAAGTCTTCAAACTCGATTTTTAACAGGTCAAAATCCCACTCGCCGTTTTCTGTAAGTTTGTTGTCGGCAATTCGATAAGCTTTTTTCTGGGCATCGGAGAGATGTGAGAGTTTAATCACAGGAATTTGCGGCATGTTCAGGTGATTGGCAGCCAATAATCGTCCGTGTCCTGCAATAATCACATTGTTTTCATCAACCAGAATGGGATTGTTGAACCTGAACTCGGAGATGGAATTCACTATCTGCTGAATTTGCTTGTTTTTGTGAATTTTGGGGTTCGATTTGTAGGGTTTAATTTCTGATGGGTTGATATAATCTACAGTTAGCTTCATAGTATTAATTACCTTTTTTTCGTAACTAATACCTTTGTTCCCGATTAGGCATAGGAAATCGCTTACTATAGTTTAAACTTTAGTATAGAGTTTGTGATAAATCCTCACTGTTTGGCACAAAATACAAATATATTGCCTGTGGTATATTATTTGCACGCAATTTATATTGAACACTTTGAGCCCAGTTTTTAACAGTTTGTTCACTGCAAAACATTTTTTCTGCAATTTTAGCGTAATTTTTAATGCCTTCTTTAGCATATAGAACAAGAAATCTTTCTTCATCTTCGGTTAATTTTACTTTAGGCTTGTTAAAAGTTAGTTTCTGTTGAGGTTTTTCCTGTACATGTAATCTATTTACTTTAATTTGCAGGGTATTTCCGCCTATAAAATCAGACTTAAGGGATTTATCTATAAGCAATTTGCCTGTAAAGCCCATTTCAATAAAGTTGTCAGATATTTCTAAAAACTCCTTATTTTGTTCTGTCTTGCTTACCGGCGTTTTACTTTCGTCTTCGTATAATACTTGAGTTCTTACCGATTCCAGAATTTTTTGTAATATTTCTCTTTTCTCTTCAATACAAAAATTATTCAAGCTTTGATCACATGAAAGAGATACAATTATTGGGTAATGACCCATATATTTTTCTTTATCTACCGTTAACGGCACAAATTCAACGGTTAATTTACCGGATAATGTTTGAATCAGAGCTTTTCTATTATTAAGTTTGTTGAAATGGAATGGAAAATGTATTTTATGATGGGTAAGTTCAATAATCCTTTTTGATTTTTCGTAGCGATTATATATATGTCCTACTTCATCCAGAATTTTCTCTGAATTTATCAAGTATTTGTAGTTTTCACCTTGCTTAAAGGCTACTGTGTCCCTGGAAAGGGCATCAAGCAGGAAAACATTATGAATATAGACAAAAACAGAGGTTAGCTTTTTGTTGAAAGTTTCTTCATCTTTAACATGGCTTTCGTTTACTATAAAATCTACCCGGTTCAAATTTTTATCAATATTCACATTATAATGCAGCTCATATCCGGGATCTTCCCAGTTAATATCACTATCGGGGCTGGCAAAAATGAATTCAAAGAAACTTTCAATAGAGGCACCGACAAATGTTTTGTACGCATAGTAACAAGTATCAGGGTTTTCGGCTATCCTGTCTTTAACTTTCTCGACAAATTTCTTGGCTTCCTTAAGTTTTTCTCCCATAGCCAAAATATGATTATTTTCTGCTGGCATATAATTTGATGTTGAAGTAGTGTTCTGTGAATCAGTATGCATATTTTTAAATTTCCCTGTTTAAAATGTTTGTTAATAATCTTTTGTAACCGAAATTGTATTAAATACTTTATCTTTTCTGAAGAAATTTTGTTTAAATTTGCAAACTAAATTGTTAATTAAGTTTTAAATCTTATACTACAATAATAGTATATTTTGAATTAAAAAACATTGATCCAGGGGTTAACCTAGTGATGTTTTTCTTACTATTACTGGCAAAAATGACATTATAAATGGTATATCGTACAATTAATAAGGAATTAAACGTATATTTTATCTTTAATTATTTAAAAACAACAAAAATTTTAAATAAATAGCTTTAAGAAATTTTATAATGGATTAAATACCATCAAGCAATTCAATTAATTTTTTACGCTCGTTGCTTCCGTCAGTTCTAAACCTCAATAAAGGCAAACCATATTTATTAAGAATTTCATTTTTCATCGCATCACGCTCTGACTGTCTTGTTCCTTCAGCGTGGTATTTTGCACCGTCCACCTCGATTATTAAGCGTGGCGATTTATCTATTGTGTCGAAAATAAGAAAATCCACATGCGTCCAATCATTCATCGCATATTTCTTTTCTGGCGGAGTCATCAGGTTCGTGTCACGAATTAACATTTTTAACGGGACGTGAACTGAAACGCCAAAATTGTTAAGACCTTTATCTTTCAATACATCTTCAATAAGTGCATACATCAAGTTTTCGCTGTCATATATCGATATACGATTGCGATTTGCTAGGAATTTTCTTCTGCATTCAGCATAACTACCGTAGAGATAGTCGAAAACTGAATATACATTACTATCAATAACTGAGAAATTATTGTACTCGATATATCGAACAAGATCGCCTATATTTGTATCTTGCAGTGAATCATTATCGTTTACGACAACAATTAATTGTTCTATCGCACGTGACACCGCAACGTTTAATCGGTTTGCATTATCGGCAAACTCGGAAATCTGGTTATCAACTGTTGAAAGAATAATAACTTTGTTTTCCTGCCCTTGAAATTTGTCAACTGTATCTGCTTTGACTTGCATTCCTTCAAACGCTTTTTGAAGGGCACTTGTTTGATTGCGGTACGGAGTGACTACACCAAGAGAGCCATCTATCGTATTTAATTTCTGTTGAGGAATAATTTCCTCCTTTATAACATCAATCTGCCGTTGGTTAACTCTTTCTCGTGCGTGATTGCCTTCTATAGTTTTGTATAAAATCAGAGGTTCACGTTCAGTCTCATATTCTGTCAACACAATAAGCTGATTATCATAGAATTTTTTATTACAGAATTCAATTATCTTTGGGTGGCAGCGATAATGTTCACGAAGAAGGGTTTTTGGTGCATTAGGAAACATAGTTGTCATCGCGGATAACAAGCTGTGGTTCTTATAGCGGTATACCTCGGGCAAGTCATATTTTGAAAAAATAGCATCTGTAGCATTCGATGCTTTTGTATCTACTACGTTTGGAAGCTGTTTCAAATCTCCTACAACAACGGTTTTTCTCGCACATGATAAAGCCAGTGCTCCTGTACACAAATCAACTTGTGAAGATTCATCAATAATGACATAATCATACATTACGCTTTTAGATAAGCTACTGCGAAGCGAGTATGTCGTACTTAAAATTACAGGATAGTCTTTAATAAATCCTTCAGAATTTCTCCGAAGGTCAACAAGCTCATAAACCTTGCGGTCTTTTTCAGAATACTGCTCGGCAAGCTTTGCACGCAAAAGTTGTGCAGAAATTTCAGAATACTCACGCATTTTTACATTGAAGTCGAATAAGTCAAGTTCATTAGTCAGCATTGAAATCCGTTTATTTAATTCAGATAGTTTAAGCTTATAAAATCGCTGTTGAAATACTGCTATAAGATACTGATATGAATACTTTTCAAGTAATTTATGGATTAGCGGTTTGCGTCTGTCCCCAATTTTTAAATATTCTAAGAGGCGTTTAATAAATGCAATAAATCCCTTGTTTTGCGGTATATTTTCTTGTGCTTCGCACAATAACCACATTTCAAGTGCTTTTTCAGATGTTTTAATTTTATATACAGCTTGCGGTTCTAGCTGGGGAGCAAGACTATCAAAATATTGCAAGAAGTGCTGTTCTTCTGTTTTGATTGCAGATAATTCTTGTTTTAGGGATGATAATTCATTTTGTTGAGCAAGTTTTTCTTTTAAGTTGATATAACGCAGCTTCAAATTTTGCCGCAATTTTAAAATAGCTTCAGCAGTTAATTTCCAACCGGTCATATCAGGTAACGATTTCTGTGAATTTATGAAATCTATTTTATTTGCTGTATTTCCTAAATATGCTGCAATAAAATCAACATTATATTTTTGGAGTTTATCAAGAACGTTTTTTGTTGCGGAGTTATTGCTTGAAACTACAGCAACGCTCTCATCTCTCATTACAGCGTTCGCAATTATATTTAGAATAGTTTGAGTCTTGCCCGTTCCAGGCGGACCTTCAATTATACTAAGTTGGTTTGTTAATGCCTTGTCAACAGCATCTTTTTGACTTGCGTTGAAACCAAACGGATATATAGTGTCTGTTATTACAACAGGTTTTTGTGATTTAATTTCTTTAAAAAATGCTCCGCAATGTGCTACTCCGGATTTATTGAGCGGGGATTCAGGGATTTTACCGCAAAGGAATGCACCAAGCATACTATCAGGTGTGACAAAGTCAATTTTTGAGTAGTTATGCGATAGAATATTTACTACTTTCCCTTTATCTATCTCAGCATTAAGTCCTATTGCAACAGCGATATCTTTAAGATAATCAAAGCAATCACGAGTCTTCTGGGCATTTAAAGCAGATTCGATTATTCGGACATTATTCAAATTATAGGTAAAAGTCTTGCCATTGGTGAATGTTACATTATATTTATTGCCGATACGCTTAAAAGCCTGAACGCTATCAGTCTTATTTTCTCCCTTGAGATATATTTCAAATTGTTTGTATTTATTCAGCACACCTTATTTCTCAAAAATTAATAAGTGAAGTTTATTGTATTATTCTCCGAACTTGTAAGATTTTCTTACAGGTTGCTTTACGTTCCAAACGCATTTTAAGCCTTTTGGGAAAACAACAAAATCACCTGCTCCAAAACTTACGGTTTCTTCATCGGTTTCAACTGTAACTTGACCATCATACAAGTAGCAAGATTCTTTGTCTGAGTATTCCCAGTTGAATTTGGAAACTTCGCAAGTCCAGATTCCCCAGTTATCAAAGTTTAAAGATTTTAATTCTTCTTCAGTAAGTTTTTTAACAAGAATCTTTGACATTATATTTCTCCTTATTCAATAGTTTCAAATCCGGGTGAGGTTTGAGGCAAATTCTGATACGCAGAATTAGAATAAATTATATTTTTTATAAATTTATTTGTATAATTACCTTCTTTGTATTTTTCAAGCAGTTTATTTTCCCTTGTAACAAGCTCAGAAGGTTTTAAAACTACTTCAGGATTGTTTTTTATAAGTTCATTCCATACACCAACTTCTCTGGTTGTAGAATAAATTTCTTCATTTAATGAATCTTCTTCGTCTTGATGGACTTCTATCCGTGCTATTAAACTTGCTATAGCTTCTGCAGGCGCATCAATATGTTTTTCATTTATATAAATATACAAATAACCTTTGTTTGTCCAGCCTAATGCATCAAAATTGGCAAATTTATCTCCATACGATGATAACTCTTTAAAATATATTTGAATTGGTTTTTCTGATTTATTATTTCCACGGAGTGAACTAATTACACTTGAATATTTAGAGTTATTTAGTAAATCTAAAGCCTGCCCTATTAACTTATCATTTGAAATTATGCCATATTCTTTTTTAAAATATTTTGACTTTTCTTCTGACAGAACAATTTTATTTTTTCTTAAAGCCTCATAGTCTTTTGAGTTCTTCAAGTTATAGACAAAAGTGTATTCAATATCAACATTATTTTCCTTAAAGGAAGATGGAAGAGGGTCAAAAGGATTACATTTATCAATGGTTTCAAGAGCAGAACTGTCCAGCTTATTGTCACCTGATGATTCTTTTATTTTTGAATTTAAAACTTTTCCTTGTTTATCTACCTTAAATAAAACAATAACTTTTTTGCTAGAATCGCCCTTTGGTGGATGCCAGTTAGCTTTTATCTTCTCTTGTAGGTTTAGCATATAAGGTTCAAAATCTGTATCATTTTCATTAGTGGTTTGATTTTCTGTATTCTCAGGTTTTCTAATATTAAACCAAATAAATTTACCTGATTTATCTATATAACCGTATTTATTTCCGATTTCTGCTCTTGCAAGACCATTTTTAAATGGTTCGGCGTAGTCAAATATTGGTTTAATAACAATATTTCCTGATTTATCAGTATAGCCATATTTATCATTTAAGTATTCACAAACAAGTCCTTCAGAAAAGTCTTTTTGTGCTTCAATTGGTGGATTTTTAATAATTTCACCATTTTTATCAATATAAACTTCATTTTTTCCCATTCTTACAAAAGCAAAACCATTATAAAAAGAACCTATTGGTATAAAATCTTCACTTCCAAAGTCTTCAGGGAAATATGCTTTTGTTTTTATTACTAATTTGCCTTGCTTATTGATATATCCATATCCACCTTTGTATTCCACAGGCAGTAGTCCTTCTGAAAACTCTATGCATACACCATCAACCATATTGAAATACCCAAGTTTTTGAGGGTCTAAAATCAATTTGCCTGTTCTATCTATATATCCACAAGCTGCATCACTTGACTGAACAGCAACAATTCCATCTTTGAAATCATAAATATAAGGACCTAACTCTTTAGGCTTTATAACATATTTTCCTTGTTTATCTATATAACCAACTATTTGAGTTACTATGTTGTAGTTATATTTTTCATAACCTGCAGCAGCAAGTCCTTCATGAAAGTCATTAGCAATATGAAATTTAGGTTTAATAATAAATCTGCCTATATTATCAATATAGCCCCAAAGTGTTCCAATCTTAACAGAGGCTAAGCCTTCTGAAAAATCATTTGCTACATCGAATTTTGGTTTAAGAACAACTTTACCTTCTTTATTAATATAGCCATATTTTCCGTCTACTTCTATAGGATAAAGAACACTATTGCTATCTGTTTGCGAATAAGTAACAACAGCAAGGCTAACGCAGATAATAACAGATAAAATTGCAATTATAATTTTATTTTTCATCTTCACTCACTATATTTCTTAAAAGTTATAAAAACAGCTTATAACAAAATTGTATGTATATCTACTTCATACCAGTAAAAATTGTTCCTTTTCCGTATTTATCTTCTAATTTGTCCCAAGCAGAAGTTATTTTCTCAGCTTTGAAGTTGCTTTGCACGTTAGAAAAAAGAGAAAGCTGTGTTTGTTCAGTCAAATCTTCAAAAGTGATGCCGGAACTTCTGTAAATCACATCAGGGATAAATATGTCGGCAAAGATAATTTTTACAGCTTCCATTATTTCAAATTCAAAATCTGTCGGCTGAATTAATTGTGCTTTTTTGTAATATACCTTAAAATCTTTTGTCCTAACGACTATGCTATATGCTCACCCTGTAGAAGAACGTAAATTACAAGCAGTTGAGGTATTAGCTTTTTCAGGTCAAATAAATTATAAGGTAAACGAAATTTAACATAACAATCATGAATACCTTAATTCTGGTAAGATAATTGTAATTAAGTATTAGAAGATTATTTTATGGACGATTTGACCTTACCCCAAAAACCAGAGTTACTTGATAATACAAAAAATATTGATGTGCAAAATGGAATGTCTATACTACCTCAAGATAGATTAAAGATATTTTCTTCATCACAATTTGAAGATTTTATTTATGAATGGATTCATGGATATTTGAATAATAAATATGCTGTAGCTCTTAAAGCACCCGGTTCTAATGATAAAGGGAGAGATGTCGTTGCATATTACGATGAAGATATTACTAAAAGCAAGTGGGATAATTATCAATGTAAACATTATGGACACGTTTTAAGACCCAGTGATGTTTGGATTGAATTCGGAAAACTTTGTTATTATACCTATAAAAATGAATTTTCTATTCCCGAGAATTACTATCTTATCTCTTCAATGGGAATAACACCCGGATTATTAAAATTACTTGAAAATCCTGAGAATATGAAAAATGGATTGATTGATAATTGGACAAATAATTGCAAAAACAAGATAAATGTCAGCACGGAAATCGAGTGTACAGGAACCTTACTGGAATATATTCAAGAATTTAACTTTAGTATTATTAAATATTATCCCCCATTAAAGATTATAGAGGAGCATAGCACCACTCCTTATTATGTCCCAAGATTTGGTGGAGGACTAAAACAACGTCTGAAATCAGATAACGCACCAACTGAAATACAAGATACGGAATTTAGATATATCCAGCAATTATTTGAGGCTTATAATGATTCTTCCGAGGAAGAGATAAAAGATAAAAATGATTTAGAAAAAAATATTAAATTTAAAAATCATTTTAATAGGCAGAGAGTATCTTTTTATTGTGCGGAGGCATTAAAAAAATTTTCTATGGAATCTTTAGGAATAAAGCCTTTTGAAGATTTACAAAATGAAATTCTTCACGGAATTATTGATGTTGTAGAAGATGTCCATGAGAATGGATATGAACGTTTAAAAGAGACTTTACGAGAAGCTAAAAACTTACAAATAACAAATAATCCACTCATAACCAGACTTGAATTTAGAGATAAATACGGAATTTGTCATCAATTAGCAAATGAAGACGAGAGAACCGAGATAACTTGGGTACCAAAAGATGAATAAAAATAAGCATTTACCCATTTTTAATAACTTTATGGAGATAAGTTTAAGAATAGCTATTCTTCTATCAGAACTTGATGGAAAATATTGTGATTTAAACCGTTTAACATATTATGATTATTTATTAATACATTCTGGCGATATTGAAAATGCACCTGAAAGTTTGCACCCGGAAAATCCTTTTAGAATAGGTGATGTATTAGCAAGAAGAGAGCTGATAAAAAAAGCGGTAGAGTTTTTATGCAAAAAACAATTAATAACTACTAACTTCAATGAAAATGGCATTGTTTACAGCTCTTCTTCCTTGACAAAAGTTTTTATAAATCACTTGGATTCAAGCTATTCTGAAAAAACAAAAGGGATTGCTAAATGGATTGCATCCGAGTTTCATTTATATGGAGACAAAGAGTTGAGCGAATATATAACCAATAACTTACATAAATGGGGTGGAAACTTCTCACAGGTTGGATTTAGGAGTAAATAAAAATGAATAATGGTTTTATAATTAAAAAACTGAGAGTAACAGGACCTGGTCTACCAAATGCTGAAGTTGCTTTTTCTAAAGGGTTAAATGTAATCTCAGGAGCTTCTAATACAGGCAAATCATATGTTTTTGAATGTATAAATTTTCTTCTGGGGACAGCTAAAAAGCCACGAAATGCTAAGAGAAGTACGGGTTATACTTCTGCTTTTTTAGAGATTGAAAAAAGTGATGGAACTTTTATAACTTTAAAGAGACGACTAAATGGTGGAAACTTTTCTCTTTATAATTGTAAAATTGATGATATAACATCCAATATTGAACCTAAAATCCTATTAGCAGATAATATACAGGGAAGAAAAGATACTATTTCATATTTTTTACTTAGTTTAATTGAATTTAATGATAAATTAATTAAGAAGAATATGCAGGGTGAGACTTTAAATTTTAGTTACAGAGATATAGCTCATTTAACATTAATAGATGAAACAAGAATTACTACTGAAAATTCCCCTGTGTTCTCAGGACAATATACTCTTAAAACAAAGGAAATAAATATATTAAGATTACTATTAACCGGGTTAGATGATAGTGATATTGAAAAAATTGAGAAACCAGCAATATATAAATCAAAAATTCAGGCTAAAATTGAACTAATCGAAAATCTTATAGGCGAAATTGAGTCACAAATTACAGAAAATAATAATCTAATACATAATTTAGATGCTGATATAAACCAAATAAATAATAAAATTAATCAATTAACGGCAAAAATCAGTTCAGATAGTAAATTAATCAGTGAATACATTACAAGAAAAAATAGTTTAATAAAACAAAGTCAGTTAATTAGTGATAAAAAATTGACGGTAGAAAGTTTATTGGCAAAATTTAACCTTTTAAAACAACATTATGTTGTTGATTTAGACAGATTAGAATTCATTATCGAAGGCGATATTCTTTTATCGCAATTTGAAGACATTGATTGTCCCGTATGTGGCAATTTATTTGATGAAAGCAAATTTGCTTTAATTGAATCAAACAAAACTTACAAAACGGAAGAAATTCAGAAGGCTTGTGTCGTTGAGAGGGATAAAATAAAATATCAAATGAAAGATTTAGATAACACAACTTCCCCAATGTTGAGTTATCTAAAGGAAACAAACAGTACTTTTGAGGATATTCAAAGACAAATTAATGAAATTGAATCTTATATAGAAAAAGAACTAAAACCTGTTTTTTCAGTTGAGCAGAAAGAATTACAGAGATGTATAGAATATAAAAAAATATACGATAGTTTAGAACTAAAAGAACTAAGCTTAAAAGATTTAACTACTAGAAGGAAGGAGTTGAACGATAAATTATTAGAAAAAATACCTGCAAATATTAGTAATAAGGAAATTGAAAGCAATCTTTATTACGATTTATGTATAGAAATTATAGCCTTATTAAAAGACTGGAAATATCCAAATACAGAAACAGTTCATTTTGATCCTGTTATTAATGACATAATAATATCCGGTGAGGAACGAAATGCTTTTGGTAAAGGTCATCGGTCTGTATTATTTTCTGCCTTCATAATTGGGTTAATGTTGTATACGAAGAAGAAAAAATTAAAATACTCGAATATAGTTGTTTTAGATTCACCATTAACGGCATATAAAGGTAGCGAGAAAGCAGAACAAAACGATGAACTATCTTTAGAGCTAGAGTCAGCATTTTTCGAGGGACTATCAAAATATAAAGAAAAGCAGATAATAATATTAGATAATAAAGAACCCTCAGCAACAACAAAAGACAAAATAAATTATATTAAATTTACAGGAAATAAAAATATTGGCAGAGAAGGTTTCTTTGAAAATTAATTATACTTATAAAGGCAAAGCGGACAAATAACGGACAAGATAGAAATGTATCTTTTTCTAAACAAGATTACTTTGCATACATTCTAACATAACAAAATAAGATAAATTTAGATTAGTTATTAAATAAAAATTGATCTAACCTACTAAAATTTCATTTTATTAAAACTTTCAAAACAATAGAATCTGTTACATTTTACTATCAAATTTTATAAAACTTAATAATGCAATTTTTTGTAAATTGAGATGATACAATATAGCTTTATAAAAGGAATGCTAACAATGAATAAATTTTCACGTGGCTCAGAGTGGCGAAAATGGGATTTGCATGCACATACAGCTATTGATAGAGACTGGGAAGAGAAAGTTACTACCTCTGGCATTGATGCTAAACGTGATTTTGCTAAAAAATATATTGATTTTGCAGTTGAGCAAAGATTAAGTGCTATTGCAATAACCGACCATAATTTTTGTAATAATATTGATGAATGTTTAATTCCGTATATACAGGAAGAAGCTAAAAATAAAAATATTGTCATTTTTCCAGGATTTGAAATAACCACTACAGATGGTAGTGGTATTCATTTGTTAGTAATTTTTCCAGAGAATACTGATTTAACTAGCATATATGAAATAGTTAAACAATGTTTTCCCGTTGGAACTAAACTTATTGGTTCAACGATACCAGGTTCCGCTAAATCCATTTCTGAAATTAAAGAGATTATTAATCAAGCGTGTTTAAGTAGTTTATTCATATTTGCTCATGCGGATAGTTCAAATGGAGTGTTTAATTTCAAAACAATAAATGGACAAAGAAGAATTCAAGAATGGCAAAATGAACAAGTTCAAATCACTCAGATATCAAAGCCTTTAAATGATCAAACTTGGGGTGATTTTTATAAAAGCGTTTTCAATAAAACGAATTCAGATTATGCAAGAAATATGTCATATATAATGGCTTCTGACTGTAGAAGAATAACAAAAGAAGGTATTAGTGATAGAAATTGTTTGGGTGAAAAATTTACTTGGATTAAAGCGGATTTAACTTTTGAAGGTTTGAAGCAAATAATAAGAGAACCTAATGAACGAATTTTTATTGGAGAAGAACCTCCGAAGCTTAATGATATAAAATTAAATAAAACAAAATACATAAATGAACTTGAAGTATATTCAGGAGATTCTCCAGAAAAATGGTTTGAATCCAAAATCAAATTAAACCCAGAGCTAATATCTATTATTGGTAATAAAGGAAGTGGAAAAAGTGCATTAGCAGATATTATAGGACTTCTTGGAAATAGCTATAATATAGAACATTTTTCATTTTTAAATAGTAAGAAATTTTATAAAATTATTCCCGGAAGAAGTCATAAAGCAAAATTATATTGGAAAAATCAATTTAGTGAAGAACAAAAAGCTTTAGTAGAAGAATTTTCTCTCACTAGTCAGACACAAAAAGATCAAATAGAAAGAGTTCGATATGTACCTCAAAATTATTTTGAACAAATTTGTAATTTAACGGATGAACAGGATGGATTTAAAAAAGAAATTGAAAAAGTTATTTTTAACCATTTAAAAATAGAAGAGTGTTTAGGAACAGAAAACTTTAAAGATTTAATCAAGATAAAAAAAGATTCTATAAAAAAAGAAATTTCTCGTCTTAAGTCTGAGCTAGATGAAGTTATAGACAATTATGTTAATCATGAAACTACCTTAGCAACAAGTAATATTAATTTTCATAAAAGCAAATTAGAAGAATTTATTAGACAAAATCAAGATATTGAAGCTGAAATAATAGCGTTACTTGAACCATCTAAGCCTTCTAGTGTAATAGATAATACAATACTTGTAGATATAGAAAAAGTAATTAAAGTAAAAGAATTCATTGTAGTTCAACTAAAAGACGAATTAAATGTTATTACACAACATGAGCATATTTGTAATAATGTTTTATCAAGATTAGAAACTTTTGAAGCACAATGTGAATCTTTTAAGATTGATTTAGATAATGATTTGAAAGTTATTCAAATTAATTTTACTGATATTGCTAAATTTGATATTAATAAATCACCAATAGAATGTAAAAAGCAGATATTTATTCAGAATAAAGATTTAAAACTAAATGAAATAGATAAAATAGAAAAAGAAATAGAAGTTTTAAAAAACAATAAAAAAATTGAAGAAGAAAAACTGTCTGGAGAATACAAATTATATCAAGAATATTTAAATAAAAAAACAGAATTGGAAAAACGAAAACAGGAAATATTAGGAAATCAGCAATCTCCATTTGAAATAAAAGATACATATTTTTATTATGAACATTTATGTTCGAAAGATTATATTTGCGCAATAACAAAACAAAAACTGGATTTATACAATAAAATTAAAGATTATTCAGGTCAAATTTTTGATAAATTAATAGAAATAAAAGATGTGTATCAATCATTAAGTAATGATGTTGAAAATTATATTAAAGAGTTTAAAGAAATTCCGGAAGCAAATATCGATATTTCCTTCAATACTGATATAAAAATAAACCAAGATGATTTTGAAAATAAAATAATGAGTTATATAGCTAAACGTGGAAACTTTTATGGAGAGAAGAAAGAACAAACATTTAAAACTCTTTTCTATGATACAAGCTTGGATAGCAAAGGCACTCTTTTGAAAATGTGTGATTCTTTTATTCAAGAAATTACAGATAAAAATGAACAAACTATAGCTAATTCATTAAAAATTAGTGGCTTAGAAAATTGGAAAGCTCTGTATAAATATATATTTTCACTAGATTACCTTGATGTAGGTTATGATTTAGAATTCAATCACAAAACAATTTCTCTATTATCACCAGGAGAAAGAGGTCTACTGTTATTGATTTTCTTTTTATTGGCTGATAAATCTACTGTTCCATTAATATTAGATCAACCTGAAGAAAATTTGGATAATCAAACTATTCATAATGTATTAGTACCAATGATCAAAAATGCAAAGAAAAAAAGACAAGTAATTATTGTTACACATAACCCTAACTTGGCTGTAGTCTGCGATTCAGAACAAATTATATATTCAGAATTTAGCTCAACTGATTTCCCTAAAATAAAATATATAGTTGGGTCAATTGAAAACCCTGTAATTAACGAGAAATTGGTAAATATTTTAGAGGGTACAATGCCTGCATTTAGAGCTCGTGATAATACTTATTTTAAATTTTAAAATTTAACTAAAAAAACTTGCGGCAAAAATTTTCCAAAAATTGAATCCATAAATAATTTTGTGTAAACCTCCGAAAATACGTATAGTAGAAAACGGAGGTTTTTCACATGAGAAACAAAAAGAAATCACCCTTAGTAAATGAAGAATTTATGGGATTTTAAATAATTCTTTTGATTCTGATAAAAATTAAATTTATACTTTTTGTTTGAGATGATAATTTTTTTGTAAAAAGAAATTATCATCTTTTAAATTCTTCCTTCAAAATATATCACTAATTGATTAAAAATCAAACTCCAATTCTGAAGAGGCATAGTCCATTTATCAAGTATATCAATAGATGCAAGATATAAAATCTTAAAAAGGCTTTCGTCAGTTCTGTAAGAAGTTTTAGATTTTGTAATTTTTCTTACGCCCCTGTTAAAAGCTTCTATCGGATTTGTGGTGTAAATCAGCCTCCTTACTTCAGCCGGAAATTTCATAAATGCCATAAGTTCATTCCAATTGTTGTTCCAAGACCTTACGGCATAAGGATATTTTGTTTTCCATTTTTCAGAAAATTCATCAAAAGCTTCAATTGCTGCTTCTTCATTTATTGCCTTGTAAATAGGCTTCATATCACTGCAAAATTCTTTCCTGTCTTTATGTACAACGTGTTTCGTACAATTTCTGATATGGTGCACAATACATCTTTGGATTTCTGTTCTAGGAAAAACTGCCTTAATAGCATCTTTAAATCCTGTCAGTCCGTCTATTGAGGCAATAAGAATATCTTCTACCCCTCGTTCTTTGAGGTCAGACAAAACAGACATCCAAAATTTAGAAGATTCTGCTTCTCCTATCCAAATTCCCAGAATATCTTTATGCCCGTCTGTGTTCACTCCGTAAACAATATATGCTGTTTTCTTCACGACAGAGCCGTTATCTACAACATTAAAAACCATACCGTCAAGATAAACTATAGGATAAATAGAATCGAGCGGTCTTTTTTGCCACTCTTTTGCCTTCGGGAGGATTTTATCCGTTATCTTTGATACTAAATCTTCTGAAATATCAAGCCCGTATATTTTTTGCATATGAAAATGAATGTCGGGAGTTGTCATTCCCTTGGCATACATTGAAATTATCATATCATTTATGCTCGGAGATACTTCTCTTGAGTTCTTTGGCACGATGACAGGCTCAAATTCGCCTTTTTTATCATGCGGAATATCAAGTTCCACTTTGCCGAACTCTGAGCGAACAGTCTTTTTATGATGACCGTTTCTGCTGTTGTCTGTATTTTTGTTTGCCCAATCATATCGAGAATAGCCGAGCTCTTCTTCAAGCTCATTTTCAAGGGCTTCTTGCAATACTTCTTTGAAACTTTCTTTTATGGCGCTTGCTATGCCTTCTGCATTTTTAAAATTTCCTTCTTTTAGAAATTTTCTTGCTTGTTCCTTTGTAAATAACTTTGACATTCTTTTTTCCTCCGATTACTTTTTCTCTTCTTTTTTTATCGGAGAATCAATAAAATTTCTTAAGGTCCCGAATTTATCAAAGAACGCTATCGCAGCGGTGACCTTACCCCATTTGTTCTTACAGTTAAAACTTAGTACTCCGTTAATTTAAGC
>JBAWVS010000015.1 GCA_037147175.1 bacterium | reverse complement strand
CAACCGTAGCTCCAACCGTAGCTCCAACCGTAGCACCAACCGTAGCACCAACCGTGGCTCCAACCGTAGCACCAACCGTGGCTCCAACCGTAGCACCAACCGTGGCTCCAACCGTGGCTCCAACCGTAGCACCGACCGTAGCACCAACAGTTGCTCCAACAGTTGCTCCAACAGTAGCTCCAACAGTAGCTCCAACAGTAGCACCGACCGTAGCACCAACAGTAGCACCAACAGTAGCTCCAACAGTAGCTCCAACCGTAGCACCAACAGTTGCTCCAACAGTAGCTCCAACAGTAGCTCCAACAGTTGCTCCAACAGTAGCTCCAACAGTAGCACCGACAGTTGCTCCAACAGTTGCTCCAACAGTAGCACCGACAGTAGCACCAACAGTTGCTCCAACTTTTAATCCAGATTAAATTCAGCAACGGTTTAATAAAATATAAAAACTCCCTTTTGATAATATTTCAAAAGGGAGTTTTTATTTAAAAGACCTTAAAAATCGGATCAAAAATCAGCATAATCCATTTTAAAAGATGGACTTCAAGAAAATCCGCAATATTAAAAATATATTTTATACCGCCGGTAAAAACCAGAACAAGTAAAATAGGCAGTCCGTAAGGTGCTAAACGGAAATAAGTGTCGGATAAATCTCTCGGCAAAAAATTTCTGACTATATTTGCACCGTCAAGCGGAGGAATCGGAATCAAGTTAAACAAGCCAAGCACCAAATTTATTCTTACTATAATTCCTAAAAGCATTATCAAAAGCGCTATTATCCCTGTGTCATTATGTAAACCTTTTGAATTTGAGATTGCAAGAATCAAATAAATAATGAAAGAAAAGAATATTGCCATCACAAAATTACTAAAAGGTCCTGCAAAAGCAACCAGCATAAGCTTATGTCTGTCTCTTATGTTATTGGGGTTTATTTCAACAGGTTTTGCCCAGCCAATTCCGACAATAAAAAGCATTAGTGTTCCTATTGGATCAAGATGTCTGAACGGATTCAGCGATAATCTTCCCTGTTCTTTAGGTGTAGGATCACCAAATTTATATGCAACAAAGCCATGCGCCCATTCATGAATTGTTATGCTTATTAATAGAGGAAAAGTAAGTACAATAAAAAATATTAAAAAAATCAGCGGGTTTTGAAAAAGAAGTTTAATTAATTGATATAAAAGCATAAATTTTTTCTTTCTTTTGTTTCTTAAAAATTTATTCTATCAAATATTAGACATGTAGAGAATCACTTATTT
Organism: bacterium; assembly: GCA_037147175.1. Taxonomy (NCBI): domain Bacteria; species bacterium. The sequence goes on along the minus strand of JBAWVS010000015.1, from coordinate 51,436 downwards.
AGTCATATTCAAGCTATGATTAAAATCAAGTATGCTAATTTAAAAACTCTGCAAATTTATTTGTCAGAAAAAATTAAAAGAATTAAAATAGATTATAGGAGGTTAGATTAAAATGAACAGAAAATCAAGTTTACTCGTTATCCTTTTAGTTTTTGCATTGCCGGTATTACTCTATTATGTAACAAGAGCACCCAAAGAAAGTATTTCCTCCGCAGCACTTGCAGAAGCCACAAATCAGCCAAAAGTTCTTCATTTTAGCCAGACAATGTGCTCGGAATGTAGAAAACTTGCAGGTTACTACGGTTCGATAGAACAAGAATACAAGGGAAAAGTTTTATTTGTCGATATTGACGTTGCAGACGGAACTCCCGCAACGCAATCTTTAATGCAAAAATACAATGTGAGAGTAGTTCCGACACTAGTCTTTATCAATAAAAACGGTAAAATAGTAAAAGTTACAGAAGGAGCAATTCCTAAAGAAGAGATAGAAAGGTGCATAGATAGTATAATCAAATGAATAATTTATTAACAAATATCTTCTCAGGACAATTACACCATTTTTCGCCGTGGATTATAGTTCTTATCTTTATAGGAGGTATAGTCAGCTCTTTATCGCCGTGTACTTTAGGAATATTACCGGTAATAATGGGTTATGTCGGAGGTTATTCAGAAAATACAACAAAAAGAAATGTTATTCAGGTTTTATGTTTTGTATTTGGTCTTTCTGCGGTATTAACAACTCTGGGAATGATTGCAGCATTTACTGGAAAAGCTCTTGGCTTTCATGTAAATCCTGTTTTCGGACTTGTACTTTCTTCATTAATTATGGTAATGGGCTTAAGTCTGCTTGAAGTCATAGAAGTTCCTATGCCGATTATAATCAAGCAAATGCCTAAAAACAACAATAACAACCTGATTTTATACCCGATTATTTTAGGAGGCACATTTGCTCTGGCATCGACTCCATGTTCAACGCCTATTCTGGCAGGAATTATGGCCTACGCTTCACTTAAGGCAAATTTAATGCTCGGAGGACTCCTGCTTTTTTGCTATGCACTCGGTCAAAGCGTAATCCTTGTTTTTGCAGGTTTATTTACTTCAATGTTTAAAAAAAGTAGTATTCTAAAAACTTTTTCACATCACTTTAACAAATTCAGCGGAACAATACTTATTGCCGCTTCAATATTTCTTTATTTAAAAATATTTGGCGTAGTGTAAAAGAATAAATTTACAAAGAGAAAAAGAGCTGATTGTCAGCTCTTTTTCTCTTTGTAAAAAAGTTATAAATTTTTAAAGTTATGTGTATATTTTATACAGTTAACCTGCAAAAGCAGAGACTATTTGTGATTCTATGCTCGGGTTATTTTGGTTATCAATATAATTTACTATGTTAATAAACATTGAAAGAATAATCAATATTCCAAAAATTCCGAAGGTTTTTGATAAATTTTTTTGCATTAAGCTGCTACTCCGTAATTTAAATAATTCTAGCTCATAACATTTAAGCCAGAACCGCTTCCGGAAGAAGAAGATGACGAAGAGGCGCTAAATGAATTTACTCCGGTTGTTTCTGTTCCGCCTCTGGAAACACCCGGGCTGCTAAAAATCGACGCAGTAAAAACAGGCGGCGATGCAGCTCCTAGAACACCGGTACTTTCAGGAAGCCGTGTTGCTCCAACTGCACTGGAATTGTTAATTAACATGTTTGTCTCCTTAACTTGAATATCCTCTTAATACTAAATACTTATTTAATATAGATTTGGTATATATTAATAAAAACAATCAAGTTGAGAAAAGTGCCTTTTTGTAACAAAAAATTAAGATGTATTTATTTTAATAAATAAAATTAGAATTAAAAGCCGCCATATTGGCGGCTTTTTTTATCCTTTAATAACTTTAATCCAGATTTCTCTGCTTCGAGGACCGTCAAATTCCGTAAAATAGATACCCTGCCACTGTCCTAGCTTTATATTTCCGTCTTTAATTATTAAATTCAAGGAACTTCCCATAAGGCTGGCTTTCACATGCGCATCGGAATTTCCTTCAGAATGGCGAAAATCCATGTAATCAGGAGAAATTTTATTTAAACTAAAAAGTATATCGTCTTTTACACTCGGGTCAAAAGCTTCATTAACAGTAAGCCCTGCTGTTGTATGCGAACAAAACACAACACAAATGCCGTCTTTTACTTCCAAATTCTCAATGGTTTTCTTGATTTGCGCTGTTATGTCTATTAATTCATTTTTTCTTGAAGTTTTTATGCTGAGTTTTTGCATTTTTAGGCCTTTCTTTGTTTAAAAGCTTCATACATAATAATTCCTGCTGAAATGCTTAAATTAAGCGATTCAACAGCTTCATTCATGGGTATTTTTACAAATTCATCCGCCTGACTTGATAATATATCAGAAATACCCTCGGCTTCTGAGCCAAAAAATACTATGGTTGCCTGTTTATAGTCAATTTCATGATATAAGCTTTGTTTTGTATCATTTTTGATTTTTGTCGCCAAAAATTGAAAATGCCCGAAATTTTCCAGCTCTTTTCTTATAATTCCTGTTTCTTTGAAAAAAACAACAGGAATTTTCCATAAATTAGTGGCAGAAGACCTTACGACTTTAGGATTGTAAATGTCTATACACTCTCCGGTCAAAATAATGCCGGAAATGTTTGAGGCTTTGGCTGTTCTGATAATTGTTCCGAGATTTCCAGCATCTTTTATGTTTTCCAAAACAAGGATTAAAGGATTTTTTTCTTTAAATAAATCTTTTAAAACAAACTTTTTTTGATTTGCAACAGCAACAATTTCTGGAGGAGTTTCAGTTGTGGAAATCTTTTTGAGGATTTTTTCATCCGCAAAATAAAGTTTTTCTTCAGGAAAATTTAAAAAATTTATTTTTGAACTTCTGTTCACAAAAATATATTTAATTTCAAGCCCTGAATTTAAGGCTTCGTTAACGCCCTTTAATCCTTCTATTAAAAACATGCCGGATTCAGTCCTGCATTTTTTCTGGTGAAGTGCAGTAGTTTCTTTGATTATAGGATTTTGAAGACTTGTAATTTCTTGCACTAAAAATTTATCCTATTGCCTGTTTTTGGTATTTTTCAAGCCAAATATTTTCCTGTTCGGTTAAAAGGCTCTTATCAATTAAATTATCATCAAAATTAGCTTTTGTCAGCGATTTAATTTGAAAATCAGCAGTAATTTTAACTGTATTTTCGATTCTCACCCCGCCAAAATCTTCGCAATAAAGCCCCGGCTCTATCGTAAAAACCATGCCCGGCAAAAGTTTTGTTTTGGAAAATTCAGAAGGGCTTATTCTCGGAGGAGATTCATGCACCGAAAGTCCTACGCCATGCCCTGTTCCATGAGAAAAATTAAAACCTTGAGGCTTATTCTGCTCGATAATTTCTCTGACTTTTTTGTCTATATCAAAGCCTGTGGTGGTTTCTTCCTGTTTATAATTTATTCCGTGTAAAAATGCTCTTAAAACTCCGGTGTAAATTTCCTTTTGTTTCTTATCAGCAACAGCTTTCAAGCCGTTTGCAAGGAAAGTCCTCGTAATATCAGTTGCATAGCCTCCTTCAAAATATCCTCCGCAGTCTAAAAGCAGGAGTTCACCAGATTCTATGAGTTTTTCGGGATTTGCTTTTGTATAGTGAATAAAAGCCGTGTTTTTTCCGCTTGCCACAATGGGTTCAAAACTTAAACCAAAAGCTCCTTCTTCGAAAAACAGACTTTTGACTTTATCTGAAAAATCTTTTTCCGAAATCTTTTCTCCATGTTCCAGACTCTGGTTAAGCCAGCTTTTAGCCCTATTTACAACTATATCTGTTTTTAAAAAACATTCCTGAATATGCTCGAGTTCTTGTCTGTTTTTTACTGATTTCATTAGAGAGATAGGACTTTCTTTGATTTCAATAAGCTTGTGTTTCAGTTGTTCAAGTTTTCTGCAATCGCTTAAATTCATTGAATAAAAATCATATCCGACATTTAGCTGCTTATGAACTTTTTTTAAATTTTTTGAAAAATCACTGTCTTCGCTTTCAAAAACAAATTTATTTCCTAATTTTTGACGTATTTCAGGAGTAATGTTATTTAAGTCCGTAAATATAAAGCATCTTTCGGAATTGATAACAGCTTTTGCCTTAAAACTTGAGCTGTAGGAAATTTCAGTTCCTCTTAGATTGGTAAGATAAGCTATTTCCTCTAATTTGGTAATCACAAGAGCGTCTATATTTTTTTTATGATTTTCTTTAATTACCAAATTAAGCTTTTCCTCAGGAGATAAACCTGCAATTTCAATCGGAATAAATCTTAATTCGGCTGACTTTTCGGATTTTTCAATTTTTGCAAAATCTATTACAGGATCAAAATCAAGCTCTTTATATAAAACATTTTTGTCGGCAAGAATATCAAGAAGCTTTTTGTAACCGCCGCAGTTCATTTTTTTTGATATAATTCCCACCGCAGACTTATTTTCAGACAATTCAGCAATTTTTTCATAAAGAGCTGTCTGCGGTGCTTTGTCCATACCTACTTTTACAACAGTTATAAGTTTTTCATCAACTTCTTCGTCAGCCTGAAGATGGTAACGCCCGTCAACAAATAAAAATATATCTGTAGGCGTAACGAGCGCATCGCCTGTAGAGCCCGAAAATTCTGTTAAAATAAATCTCGCATTTTCTTTTGAATCGACATATTCGTTTAAATATTTATCTGTAGAAAAAACTATAAGAAAATTTAATTTTTCATTTTTCATAAAAATTCGTATTTTTTTAATTATATTTTCTTGAACAATCATTTTTGTTTTCCTTTTTTTATATACAAATCTTACACTATCTTTGGAAGAAACTCTAACCCTACTTCTTTAAGGGAGTGGGCTAGAGCCAGTTTATTTGTTAAGAAATATTAAAGACCGTTAAACCCTGATAATACAAGAAAATTTTATTTTTTTACTAATTTTTTTCTTTTTTAAACGCAATTATTTTTTATCAGGGCATTTAAAAAAAGAGATTGATGTCTATAAAATTTAAATGGAAATTAATATAAAAATGAATATAACTAAATATTCCACTAATAAATTAAGTTTTGGAGATCAAAAACCTCCTCTGGTTCTTACGAACAACGCCAATAATACCAAAGAATTATATGTGTTAACCGAAAGAATAAATGCAGTAATAAAAGAAATAGGCGGAATAAATTTATATTCTGATAATACAGGAAATATTCAAATAGCTCTGGCTAAAATTGAAATGCTCAGGCTGGATACACAAAGAGCATGGGGAAATTGTCCATCAGCATTAGAGCAAAAGTTAAATAGGCTTGATTTGCTCAAAAATGAGCTTAACGGAATAAGTGATTTATTGGGTGAAACTAATCAAAACATTGATTCCCATCAACAAAATAAAGGATTAATCTTGCCAAAAAAAGAACTCGACTTAGTTAGCGGCATAGATGCTCTTACCGCTTATAATTTATTGGACAGAAACCCCTCTAACATTCAAGAAAATAAGATAAGAAAGCTTTGTCTTAATGCAATAAGTCAGGAAAGTCTGGAAAACTCTTTAAAAGAAATTAAAAAATCCGATTGGAATTTTGAAAAGCTTAATGCAGAAGACAGTAAAATTTATCCCCAATTAAGCACACAGTTGATTATGGGAAACATAAAAACAACAATAGAAAAACAAATTAAAACTCTTGATGAGAAATTGATTAAGTTACAAAACGAAAAAGGAACTTTTGTTACTGAAGTTGGGGTAAAAGTTTATGATCCTAAGGTAACGGGGCAAATATTAGCTTTGGAAACAGCAAAATTGCGCCGTATAAGTGTCCAAAGCCCGATAATTATGCCCAATATCGAACAAAGATTAAGCAATCCTGCTATTTTAGCCCAGCCAATACCGTCAGATTTTCCTTTGTTTTTTAAAATTGATAAAAAATTTATTCCCAAAAAAGTCGAACTTCAGCAAATTCTTAAGTTAAATGAACCTTTTAAACCGGTTTTAAATAAATTATTTCCCGAAGGGCTTAATGTATTTATGGTTCCCGGATATACCGATGACAAAATGGGGTCTATTGAAGGGGGAATAAGCCTCCCCGGTTATCCGGATAAAGGAATCTGGCTAAATTCTTATGATTTTAAAGAACGCTATAACTATACATCCAACTTAGAAAAAGTTATAGGGGCTTTAAGAAGTGTTAGTGCTGTTAAACCGAGTGTTTTAAAAGGAAGCAACGACAGAGCAAGAGCTTTAGCTCATGAAATAGCACATTCTATAAGTTATAAACTCGAAAACAACCATAAACAAAAAAATATTCCAAAAGCTTCCGGCCTCCTGGTAACTGATTGTGGAAACATAAATTTTGCCGACGGCTGGAGAATGTTAAGAACAAATGTACAGTTTAATGATAGGAGCCTCAAAGATGATGCAAGATTCATGACAAAAGGCAGTTTGGGCAACTTAAGGCAAGTTTTTGAATATGAAGCAATTGCAGAAGATATAAGAACCGCCTTAACAGACAAAAACCTCCCCGCTGCTTCCAGCATGACAAGTTTTTTTGATCAGACAGAAGAAGGAAAGAAACAAGTTATCAATATAAAAAATTATGTATGTAAATGCCTTTTAGAAGATAAATCTCCGTCAGAAGTAATCTTTGAACAGGTTAGTAATAAAAAATTCAAAACAGGATGACAATTTATAAAGTTTTTATTACATTGTCGGCATTTTAATTATAATATATAAAGATAAAGATAAAGTAATATTTCAAGTGAATTTATACGATTACAAGGTGAAATTGTGAATAAATCAGTTTTTATAGTTGAAGATGAAACGGATATGTTGAATTTATTGGATTTTATCCTGACAAAAGAAGGATTTGAAGTCTTTAAATTTAATAAAGCGGAAAAAGCTTTAGCAGAAGTCGAATCGCTCATGCCTGATCTGGTACTTCTTGATGTTATGTTGCCTGATATGAGCGGATTAGAGCTTTGTAAAAAAATAAAAGACAATCCGAAAACTTCAGATATTCCCGTAATAATTCTTACTTCAAGAAATGATGAATATGATGTTATTCTGGGATTTAATTTCGGGTGTTCTGACTATATAACCAAGCCGTTTAATGAAAAAATTCTTACCGCAAGAATAAAAGCTACAATAGAAAAATCATGCAAAAATTGTCCTTGCGGCAAACAAAATGGCATTGTTAAAGTCGGCAAATTACTAATTGATCTTTCAAAGTTCGAGGTATCAATAAAAAATAAACTTGTTGATTTAACACCTCTTGAATTTAAACTTTTGCATTTTTTAACAAAAAATCAAAATAAAGTTTATACAAGACAGCAATTATTCAGAGAACTTTATGAAGATGAAGATAACCGGAGCGATAGAGCTATCGATATTTTGATTAACAGGATAAGAAAAAAAATAGGGTCGTACGGAAATAACGTCGAATCTATTTATGGAGTCGGTTATAGTTTCAAAAATTTCAAAGAACAGGATTCGGAAAATTGCAAAGCGGTTTAAATAAAGATATAAAAATATCTGAAAGAGATTTGCTTTTTGAAAAAATAGTGAGAAAAATTTTTGATACAAAAGATATTGATGAAATAAAAAATTATATAATAACGATAATTGGCAAAGAACTAAATGCCACCAGATGTTTAATAGCTGAATATGATTTTGAAAACAACAATCAGTTGAATATTAAGAATGAATATCTGAACTCCCCCGAAATAAAGAGCTTTAAGGCATCTGTAAGAAAAAGTAAAATAACTGATGATTCTTTAGACACAGGATTGATTATTTATGATTCTGAAGAATATTTAAGAACTAATAATTATGATGCGGAGTCAATCGAAGCGCATAAATTAAGAGATTATAATGTCAAATCAGGTTTTTCTGTTCCTATCTACCATAACGATAAATGTTTTGGAATTATCATACTTCATTATGACAAAAGTTATGCTTTTAATAATAAAGACATTTATTTTGTCAAAATTCTGGCAGGTCATATTGGAATAGCCTTAAATCAATTTATTCTTTATGAAACTGTTAAGAAACAAGCCGATCAGGAAGCTATTTTAAGAAAAATTACCCAGACGATCAGGAGTTCTCTTGATCTTGATAAAACCTTAAAAATTATTTGTACGGAAATTTCAAAACTTTTTGATGTTGAAAAAGTTTTAATTGTCGGATTTTCCGAAGATGCAAATATAATTAATACACTTCGGTATCAATATGTTTTGAATAATACCGTAAAACATGATTGGTTTAAATTAAGCAACAAACTTCATGAATATTGGAAAAAGATAATAACAGAAAATAACGGAACAGTTGTTATTAATAACATGGCTGAATCTAATACACCTGATTCGTTGAAAGAAATATACGAAAAACTCGGCACAAAATCACTGCTCTCTGTAAGCTTAAGAGGTGAAAATAAAGAATGGGGTGCAATAAACCTACACAAAATATCAATTTATAAAAATTGGACAAAAGATGAAATAAATTTGCTTAAAGCTATAAGCGATCAAATATATATCGCAATTAATCAGGCAGAACTCTATAAGACGGTTCAAGAAACCGCCAAAAAAGAAAAAATGCTGGCAGAAATAATGTCGGTTACTAAAAGTAATCTTAAAATTGATGAAATTCTTATGGTAATTTGCAGTCTTTTATCAAATTTTTATGACGCTAACAAAATAATAATTTTAAACCTTGATAAAGAAGGAAATAAATTAAATATTTTAAAAGAATGCTCGAAAAAAAATAAAATTAGCCATGATTTATCTCTAAAAAGTAAAAAATATCTTTATGACAAAATAAGTGAGAACAAAAATTTAGTCATTAATGATATCGAAAAGGCTGATAATCCTCAATATTTTTTGAAAGAGCTTAAAACAATCGATATAAAAGCTCTTATAATGGTTCCGATATTTATTAACATAAATGAAACAGGTGCAATTTTTATTCTGGATAATAAAAAAAATAACTGGCAACAGGAAGATATTCATTTTTTATCAAGAATTGCCATTTATATTTCAATCGCAATAAAAGAAGCAAATATTTATAACCAGTCAGAATTTATGTCCAACGTTTCACATGAGTTAAAAACCCCGATTTCTATTATAGACGGGTATGCAGGCGCTCTTTTGAATCTTGAAAATCCTGATTGCGAAACTGCAAACCAATTTTTGCATATTATAAAAAACAACGCGAAAAGATTGAACAAACTTATTGATAATTTATTGTTTATTTCTACCATAGATAAAAAACTTGATTATAAAAATGTAGTTTTTGAAAAATTAAAAGTTATAGACTTAATTGAAAACTCTTTACAGCTTTGTGAAGAAAAAATAAAATCAAAAAATATTAGAATAGAAAAAAATATAGAAAATATCTTTATAAAGAAAGCAAATATAATACTTTTACAACAATTAATAATTAATCTGCTTATAAACGCCGTAAATTACAGTGAAGACTCTTCATTGATAAGCATAAACGCAGTAAAAAATGACAAGAAAATATTAATAAGCATTGAAGACAGAGGTTGTGGGATAAAAAAAGAAGACCTGCAAAATATTTTCGAAAGATTTTATCGGGTAGACAAATCAAGAAACAGAGAAACAGGCGGAACAGGTCTTGGCCTTAGTATATCAAAGCTAATTAGTGAAAGACATGGCGGAGAGATAACAGTAGAAAGTGTATTCGGAAAAGGAAGTACTTTTACTTTGCATTTGCCGGAATAATAATTCCATTACAAACGCCTCGATTCAAACATAATGACAAATTTTAATCTGCAAACCGCCAACATTTAGTAAATTCCAGTATTTAGAAAAGTTTTACATTTTAGAAATATTTCAGATAATTTTTAGAAAATATAAAATGTTATATTCACTTTGTGAGTGAAAAATTGAATATATATTTTAGAAATTTGATTTTTAAATAATATTTATTAAATTAGAAAGGAAAAAAATGGCAACTGATGTACTTATGTCCAAAATGGAAAAAAACTTTGATGCAGGCAAACCAATGTTCCCAATCAGTGTAATAGCTGATCTTCTTCAAGTTCACCAGAGAACATTAAGAATTTATAACGAAGAGGCAATACTTGTGCCTGAAAGATCACCTAAAAATCGCAGGCTTTATTCGTTCAATGACATTGAAAAAGGCAAATTTATCCAGTATATGTCAAGAGAACTAGGCATAAACATAATTGGCATTAAAATTGTTTTTGAACTTTTAAAACAGCAAAACATTAAACCTGAAAATTACAAAACTTATATTGATGACATTGCCAAAAAAATCAATATAACTCATGAAATACAGCAGCAAAACAGAGAAAAACTTTCAAGAAGAGGAAGAAAACCGGGAAAAATTGATTAATTCCCTTTAATAACTTGGGCTAAAGCCCTTATTGACGGTTTTTTGAGGCAATAACTTTTAATCAGAGAGTCTATTTTTGTTATTTCATTGAAAACACAAGAAACACCCGTGCTTATTAAAAGGACAGGTGTTTCTATTTTTTCAATCAGGTTAATCTGATTTTTGTAAAAAACAGAATTGTATTCAACAAAAATTACGGCATCAAAATCTTTTGTCATTTCTAAAATCTTTTTGATTTCTTCATTTTGCGGATTAAGCGTATAAATAAGTTCTTTATGTTTGATTTCATTAAGAAAATCAGAAATTTTTGATTTATCTTTTGCAAGATTAAATATTTTTGATTTATCGGGAGATAAAATCAAAAAATTTTTGTTTTTATTTAAGGGAATTAAATTTCCTTTTTTTTCTATTTTTATTGATTTCAGTGCTGTTTTATCGATTATTTCCTGTGATTTCGATTGATTGATAACCTTTTTCGGGCTGGAGGACAAAATCCCGTACTTTTCCTTGATAAAAAGTATTTTTTCTACGGATTCATCAATTTTTTCAAGGGGAATTAACCCTTTTTCTACTGCATTTACGAGTTCATCAATAAGTTTAATGATTTCATCATTGGAATTTCTGAATATAAATAAGTCAATACCGGCATTAATTCCTTTTATACAGGCATCCAAATAACTGTAGTGCTTGCTTATCCCGCCCATCACCATATCATCTGAGATTATAAGTCCTTTGTAGTTTAATTTTCCTTTTAAATAATCCGTAATTATTGTTTTTGAAAGTGATGCAGGAACAGCTTCTTTTTCAGGGAAATCAAAATATTTATAAAAAACGTGCGCTATCATCAAAGCATCTAAATCATTGTTAAGAGCGTTCTTAAAAGGTTTTATATGAACATTTTCGAGTTCTTCAAAAGACAATTCTACAGCCGGCATGTCAAGATGTGAGTCCATAGAGGTTTCTCCATGTCCCGGAAAATGTTTTCCCACAGGAATAATCTGATTTTGTATAAAAGTTCTATAAACAGGCTCTGAGTACTTGATAACATCTTCAGTGCTGCTGCCAAAACTTCTTACACCGATAATCGGGTTATTTGCATTGGTGTTGACATCAAGAACAGGCGCAAAATTCATATTTACACCCATGAATTTTAATTCTTCCGCCATAATTTGTGTGTGTTTTTCAATAAATTCAGGATTTTGTGTTGATGCAAGCGCCATAGCAGTAAGATAATTAATTTTATTTTTTATATTAATAGTCCGTTCAACAAGCCCGCCTTCTTGATCAATGCTTACAAAAAGGGGGATTTTTGCTGTATCCTGTAAATTTTTTGATAAATCGCTAATTTGATTGTAGGAATCAATATTTTCAGCAAACAATATAACTCCCCCGAGTCCGTTTTTTATCGCATTTTGAATATTTTTATTCTCAGGATTTAAGTCGGTTCCGGAAAACCCCATAATAAACATCTGGAATATTTTTTCTTTAACAGTTAAATCATTCATTTTTTTGTTATTAATATTTCCCATAAATCATATTTTTAAGTGAAGTAAACACCTTTAGTTTTATTGTAATCTGATTATACATTACAGTAATAAAAATTTTTACTTTGGGGAAAAAATCTTGAGATCATTTATAAAATATACAATTTCAGTTATTATAATTCTTGTGGTTTCTGTCCTTTTTCTTTCACCACAGGCATCTGCCATAAAAAAATCAAAGAAAAATGCGATGACGCCCGAAGAATTAGATAAAATAACAGTTTCTGTAAACAGACTGGTTAAAAAAGTTTATTCAGCCTCTTTATTTGCTCCCGCAGATAATGATGCCCTTTTTGAAGCAAAAATGAAAGTGGATACAGAAATTCAGGGAGAATCTCCTGATCCTTCTTATGCTGACCTTGTTTATAAAATTGCTTTTATACTAAAAGAAAGAGAATTTAAGGACGATGCGATTATCTATTATAGAACCGTAATGGATAAATTTCCTGATTCATCTTATGTGCCGAGAGCTGCTGAAGAACTTCGCAAGCTCGGAGTAAAACTGGATGCCGGCACTGAAGGTGATAGCGGAGAATAATCTTCTTGCACCAGGCAAAACATCATAAAACATAAAAATTTTGCAAAAATTAAAAATCCCGATTCCTTTAGTCGCACATTCGGCGGTTCAAGCTGGAAACGGGATTTTCTATATGATCATCCTTTTTAAGGAGAGATTTTATTTATATCTTTAATATATCATTTGTTTAAATAAACACCATCCCCCGTAAGTGGTATAATTTGCAAGAATGCTGCTTTTGAAAAGAATAAAATTTCGCAGATTTTATCTAATAACCCGAATTGCTAAATGGTAGAATTCCAAAAGGGACAGATATTTCGCTTTGCTCAACATGACAATAAGAAAATTAATTGGCAACTGGAGTTAATAGCTTATTTTGTTAATAATATATAAATTAATGAAGCGATAAAAGACTTATTGCCGCAAGCAAATTATTGAACAAATGCGCAAAAATCCCGGGGATTACAGAGCCCGTATAATATTTTGTTATCCCCAAAATCAAACCTATTGTTGTAACAGCAACCAGAGCAGCGTTATAATTAAAATACTGTGTATGAGAAAATCCAAAAATCAAGGCTGTAATAACAATCCCCGGAAAAGCACCGATTGTTTTCACAAGTGCAGGCTGCATAAAACCCCTGAAAAATATTTCTTCAATTATAGGCGCAATAAAAATAGCAAGAAAAATTATTGCTTTGATTTTATCTTCCGGCATGGATATATAAGGGCTTTGCTTAACTGCTCCGCCAAATTGGGAAAACATAAAACTTAGCAGTGTTGTACATAAAAGAATTGCTATGGCAGCTAAAATCCCCTGTTTAAAGAAATATGGGGTTTTGTGAAAATATATCCCGAAAGCTTCTTTAAAAGGAACCTGATATTTTATTGTAACGATAGCATAAACGATTCCAAGCGTAGAAAAGGAGACAGCAAGTTGTAAAAGGGCGGTAAAAACACCAATATTGATATCCAGGTTTGCATATAGAAAAATTCCTATAAAAATTAAAGAAACCACAAAAACAAGAACATACGCGTAAATTACGTCCGATATTTTCCATGGAACATGTTCATCAAGTCTTGAGTTAAGTATGTTTAGTCCCAATTTATTTTTTCCACTCATTTTTAAAGTCTTTTCTTTTGAAAAATTAAATAATTTGAAGTTATTTCGTTTATAAAAACAGAATGATTTTTATGTATAATCACAGGATTAACTTAAATTGCTAATTAAATTTATTCGTCATTGCGAGGAGAGGCTTTAGACTCGACACGGCAATCCATTTTTTTTATAGATTGCTTCGCTATGCTCGCAATGACGATTTTGGCAGTTTAGCAGTTCGAGTTGATTATAAGATTAAAACTGATATTATTATCTTATGAGAAAACTGTTTTTTTTACTATTGGAAGTTTCTATAGGTATCTTACTGTTTAGTTTATTGCTCTTTGTGGGGATAGACAAATTCAGGGAGCATATTTGCATGCATCCGACTTATAGCGTAATTTTTAAAGATGTTGACGGGCTTAGTGTAGGTTCTCCGGTAAGATTAATGGGTAAACAGGTTGGAAATATAATTAAACTTGAGCTTTTAGATTCAGAAATTTATGTAACATTCAGAATAACAGAAGAAAACACAATAATTCCAAACAAATCAATTGCCAGTATTCAATTTACAGGTTTGGCAGGCTCTAGATCCCTTGAAATTATGCCTCTAAAAAGAAAGTCTTCAATAAATAAAAAAATAATTTATTCACAAGAACCTGTAAGAATAAGTTCAATTATGGAAGTACAAACAGCTATTTCTGAAAATATACTCGGGTTTTGCAGAAGTTTGTTTGCTTTTCTTACCAAAAACAGTATTGATTCCACTAAAAAAAATCTGCATACCACTTCTAAATATATGCAGGACTCAAATCGCTCTATGGATGATACGCTAGAAAATATAAAAAAATCAGGTTCGAATATCTCTAAAAATACTAAAGAAATTAAGCAATTTATGAATGAACAGAACAAAAATATTGATTCTGCCTATAAATCTTTTGATAAACTTGCCAAAGACAAAAACTTAAAAAACAATATGTATGGAATTCAAACGACAGTTGAAAATCTTTCTTCTTCAGCAGATACAGCAAATAAAAAAGTTTCGGAAATAACAAATAACTTGAATAATTTTAATTCTAATCTGAAAAATTTTAATCAAAAAATAAGCAAGGTTAAAAACCGCGAAATTGAATATGTTTCTGAGATAAACAATTCTATTCAAAAAACCACTGATAATTTGCAGGGATTTATTGATTCCGCCCAAAAAACCTTTAAACCTGCTAAACCGATTCAGGAAGAGAATAAAAACTAAATACCTAAAACCTTGACGATATCCTCAATATTTGAAGAAGTCTTTTTGACTTCGCAGCCTGAATATTTTATGGCGGAGTCAGGATCTTTCAATCCGTTTCCTGTAAGCACGCAAACAATAGTCGAATTTTCTTCAATTTTGCCCAGTTTGTTTGCCTTGATTAAACCAGCCACAGAGGCAGCACTTGCAGGTTCTGCCAGAACGCCTTCGGTTGAAGCCATGAGTTTATAAGCATAAATAATTTCTTCATCTGTTACAAAGTCTATTAAACCGCCCGATTCATCTCTTGCCGCAACAGCATAATCCCAGCTTGCAGGGTTTCCAATTCTTATGGCAGTTGCTATGGTTTCAGGCTTAAGGATTCTTTCGCCTTTGACTATTGCCGCAGAACCTTCTGCTTCAAATCCGTACATTTTCGGTTTATTAGAAACGATTCTTTTGTCGAAATATTCTTTAAACCCTTTCCAGTAGGCGGTAATATTTCCCGCATTTCCCACAGGAATACAGAGATAATCGGGAGCTTTTCCAAGAACATCGCAAAGTTCAAAGGCTGCGGTTTTTTGACCTTCTATTCTGTAAGGATTAACAGAATTTACAAGAGTTATAGGGTATTTTTGAGATAATTCCATAACTATTTCAAGAGCTTCATCAAAGTTTCCGTTGATGGCAATTACTTCTGCGCCATACATCATCGCCTGAGAAAGTTTTCCCAGCGCAATATATCCGTCAGGAATCAGTACATAAGTTTTTAAACCTGCTTTAGCACCGTAAGCTGCGGCTGCTGCGCTTGTGTTTCCTGTGCTTGCGCAAATTATGGCATTACTTCCTTCTTCAACGGCTTTTGAAACAGCCATTGTCATGCCTCTGTCCTTAAAACTTCCCGTAGGATTTGCCCCCTCGTATTTAAGGTATAAATCAGCTTTTAAACCTATTTTTTCAGCCAGATTATCAGCTTTTATAAGCGGTGTATTACCTTCATTTATGGTAATGACAGGTGTACTATCATTTATAGGCAAAAATTCTTTGTATTTGTTTATTAAACCTGTATATGGTGTGCATTTTGTGTTCATAATTTCTCCTTATCACTATTAGCATATTCTTGGAGATGATTTTTTAAATCTTTATTTATTTTAACATACTATATTTTTTTGCTGAATGAAGGCAATTTTTTTTATAAAGTTGTTTTATTCTATATATGTTCGGAAATTTTTTTAAGTAAAGGGAAATTAATACAATGGCATATTTGTCAGAATTTTTTAATAGCGTAAAACAGGTAAAATCAAACTGGAAACCTTATAAAAAATGGGAAGAAGAACAGGAAGATAAAGACGCTCAAAAAAAAGAATTAAATAAAAGAGTAAATATTCCCCAAGAACAACTCAATCAAGCATCCGCATACGGAAAAACCCTTATAAATACAATTAATGTTATGGATACATACTCAATAAATAAGGCTCAGGATGTAGAAATAGCAACGCAAGCAGCAGTAGAAATGCCTATAACGCTTGCCGCCGTGTCAACACTTATTATTCCGACTAAAATTGTGCCTCAAATGAAATCTGTTCAAAAATTTATCGCTAAAAACCCAAAGTACAAAATTCCAATAACTATAATATCATGGGCTATACCCGTTGCTGCGTTTATAACAGGACAAGCTTTTGGATGCATATACAGTAAGCATCTTGAAAAAGAAGCTTCCAGAATTGCCAGGTATCAGGCAAGAGAACAGGCTCTAAAGGATCCACGGCATTTTGTGGTTTATGATTCAGATCAAGTTAATGAAGCAAAAAAAATTGCCAAAAACATGCCAAATCCTGTAAAAGAAAAGAAAAAATCATTTCTGGGAACAGGAGAAGCTATTTCTACCATAAAATCTTTAAGAAAAGATAAAGATAACTACCAAAAATGGAAAGAAGCCAATAAAAAGAACGAAGAAGAAAGAAAAAATAAATTAAATAAAGACATTTCTTCCGAGCAGCTGGAAGAGGCTAAACAGCAACAACAATCAATACTTGGAACAATTAAACATATAGAAATTCAATCGCAAAATTATCTTAACAATGTTGAAATGGGCATAAATTCTTTAACAAAGTCAGAATTGTTGTTTGGAGGCGTTGTTGGCGGAATTATTTCAGGTGCGGCCATGTTGTTGCAAAAAATTAAACCTTCATTAAAAAATTCAAAAGCTGTAAATTCTGTAAAACTCGGTGCAATTCCTGCAGTAATTGCAGCATCAAGTGTTATTGTAAGCCTTTTTGTTCTGCCTTTTACAATTAAATTGCAAAAAGAAGCCGCCAAGATAGGTCGATTTAAAGCCAAGCAGGAATTATTAAACGAGCCGAGAAATTTTATTAAATATACTGATGAACAGAATTTATCCGTTAAAGATATTAAGGCAGAAAAAAAACCTAAACAGGGCTTTATTAAAAATATGGCTGAAGAAGTAAAATTCTTGTTTAAAGCTCAAAAAGATTTTAAGGAATACGAAGAATACAGTAAAAAACAAAAAGTGGAAGAAGATAAACTGGAGGAAGCTTTAAAAAAAGTATCTTTAAAATCAGGACAACTGGAAAAAGCAAAATCTTTACAGAAAAAAGTATTTACATCCTTTGAAAAAATGGATGAAAAGGCTCAAAGATATGCCGATGATACCGAAGCGGCAGCAGAAACCGTTCAAGGCACAATAGCTCAGCCACTCAATTTTGCAGGCGAAGCGGGTACAGCGGGTTTGTTTTTAAAATTAAAACATAAATTTAATAGTAAGACTAATCTCGCAAGTAAAGTGATTTGGGGCGCACTAATAGCTATGCCTGCACTTTTATCAACGGGGGCATCTATTTTGTTAAGTACAAATGCAGTAAAAATAAAGAAACAGGCAGTTAAAATAGGCTTAATGGAAGCGATGAAAGATTTAGACGACCCCAAAAATTTTGCAGAGAACACTTCTCCTGTAAAAAATTAAGAAAATAATTTTTCGCCAAATCTATGGGTAAAGGCTACATAACCCTGATTAGATTCTTGACAGCCTTTACTGTAGGTTTTTCGGAAATTTCTTTTACGGCAGCCCTAATGTCTTTTTCGCAGGCAGACTCGGTAAGAAGCACTATGCTTGCGGTATTATCTTTAACAACGCCCTGCTGAATAATGCCGTGAAGATTAATGCCATGCTTTCCGCAAATTGTTCCAAGCTCTCCAATAACTCCTGGGAAATTTTCGGTCTGCACGTTTATATAATATTTGTTTTTTGTTTCATTGATATCAAGAATTTTAGCGTTGGTATCATCGTGTTTGCAGCGCATTATCGGAAGAGGACAACCTGTTTTTTCGATTTCACCGGCTATAGAAAGCACATCTCCTGCAACAGAACTTGCAGTAGGAAATTCTCCTGCTCCGGGTCCCGAAAACATGACCCTGCCAACTGCATCGCCTTCAACAACAATAGCATTAAGAACATCATTAATATTTGCAAGAGGATGTTTTTTGGGAACAAGCATAGGATGAACCCTTATATCAAGAGCATCTCCATCACTTTGAGCCATGGCAATAAGTTTTATTTTATATCCGAATTCGTTTGCATGTTTTATATCTTCAGGGCTTATATTGTTGATGCCTTCTTTGTAAATTTCGTTGATGTCAATTCTTTTATTAAACGCAATAGAAGAAAGAATAGCTATTTTATAAGCCGCATCGTAGCCCTCAACATCACCTGTAGGATCAGCTTCTGCATAACCCAGGGTCTGAGCTTCTTTTAATACTTGTTGAAAATCTCTTCCTTCTTCTTCCATTTTTGTAAGAATATAGTTTGTTGTACCGTTTAAAATTCCTGCTATTTTTGAAATTTTATTACCTGCAAGAGATTGAACAATAGGCATTACAATAGGAATACCCCCTGCAACGGCCGCTTCATAAAGAATTACGACATTATGCTTTTTTGCAAGCTCAAAAAGAATTTTTCCATGTTTTGCAATAAGTTCTTTGTTCGCGGTAATTATATGTTTTCCGTTCTGAATAGCTTGTGTGATGAGTTCTAACGCGGGACTAATTCCGCCTATAACTTCCACAACTATTTTAATTTCAGGGTCATTTATGATGCTTGCAGGGTCATCTGTCAGAATCTCCGGATTTAAGTTTTTAACGGTTCTTGCTTTATTAAGATTTTTTACCGCAATTTTTTTTATTTCAATATTTTCAAATTTGCTTAAAACTTTAACAACGCCGCTGCCGACCGTCCCAAGCCCAAGCAAACCAATAGCAATCTTTTTCTGCATTTATATTAAACCTCTATTTTTTAAATCGTCCTCTAATTATAAATTGTACCAAAAATCCGATTTAAATGTTTTAAGGTTTTACAATTTCCCAAATACCTTCAACCCCTGATTTAGGGGCTTGTATAATATTAGAATCAGCAAATTTACTTATTAAATCCCTTAATCCTTTTGTGGCATTTGCAACCACACCAAAAAAGTAGCCTTTGTTGGCATGTGAATAGTCATTTTCAGCGTCTCCAACAGCAAAAACTTCCTTTTTTTCTACACCGAGTTCGTTTCTTATGTACTCTGTAGCTGTGCCTTTATCTGTTTTTGCAGTTATTATAGCTATATCAATACTGCCATCTTTATTTAATCTGGGAAGTGCATGATTGCGCATATCTTGAGCTATTTGTGGAGAAAAATATTTGTTAAGAGTTTCCATCTCTAAACTCTTTTTATTAAAATTCTGAAATTTAATTTCTGCTTCTATATTATTTTCTTTTAATTTTTCTTCAATCAAAGGCTTTGTTTTTTCAAAAAGACCCGGTGCCATCATGAAATAAATATTTAAAGGACTTCCATTAACTTCATATTCTGTAATTTTTGAACCTATAAATTTCTGCTGTCCTTTGGGAATAGCAGTTGTTTTAGTTATTTTCTTCCATGCCCGGTTATCGAACATATTAGATTTTGCAATGTCTGTCATAAAGTTTCTGACTTTATCTTTATGAAATTTTTCTGCCAGCTTATCAGACCATGGGGTTATTTCTTCGAGTTTTCCGCTTTCATTTCTATAAATATCTATGCCGTTATTACCAACATAAAAATCGGGCATAATAATTGTTCCATCTTCAATTAAAGGCAAAACTTGTTTCAAACTTCTACCTGATGAATAAATCAAAGTTTTATTATTATCTATAGAAAAATCAAGAACTTTATTTCTACTGTCTTGAGAACCTTCCAATAGAGTCTCATCTAAATCATAGACACACATTTTTAAAGATTTTTTATCTTTATCGTTCATAAGCCCTTTAAAACTAATTGTATCTTTGATTAAGGGTTTTAATAGTCCAAAATTTGTTGAAAGGCTTGTTGACTTTGTGCTTTTAATGTTTGATTGCAAATATTTAATATTAAAATTATTGATACTCGACATGTTTTTGTTTCTTTCAAAAGTTCTTATTCACATGGTTTAAAACCCCTGAATTTAAAAGTTGACAAAATTTTAAATTCTCTTGTTACAATTGTTTACAACATATGCTCGAATTACTAAATCGCCAAAATCGTCATTGCGAGCAGAGCGAAGCAATCTATAATAAACAAAATGGATTGCTTCGTCGAGTACTTTGGCTGCCCCCTCCTTTTTTGATAATTAATCAAAAAAGCGGGTACCCTTCGCAATGACGTGTAAATTTAATTAGCAATTCAAATCATATCAAATAAAAAGGTTCATTTTTATTTGATATAAAATAAGAATTATCTTTTTAAAATAAAGGAGAAAAAATGAATACAGATATAAATATTATAAATAACCGCTTTAATGAAACTCTGGAAGTTTTGACAAAAATAAAAGAAACACAGACAGAGCTTATAAACGAAGTTGCAAAAACCCTTACGGAAAGCTTTAAATCAGGAAACAAGCTGTTAATCTGTGGAAACGGAGGAAGCGCAGCCGATGCACAGCATATTGCAGCAGAATTTATCGGAAAATTTTATAAAATTGACCGCCCTGCTCTTCCTGCAATAGCTTTAAACACAAATACTTCTATTATTACCGCTCTTGCAAATGATTTTGGTTATGAAATGACATTTTCAAGACAGGTAGAAGGATTAGGACAAAATGGAGATGTTTTTATAACAATTTCCACCAGCGGAAATTCCATAAATGCCATAGAGGCAGCCAAAATAGCTAAAGAAAAAGGAATGAAAGTAATTTCTTTTACGGGAGAAGGCGGCGGAAAGCTTGCAGAAGTTTCTGATATTACAATAAAAGTCCCGAGCAAAAATACCCCTATAATTCAAAATGCGCATATCTCAATCCTGCATATAATTTGCGAGATTGTAGAAAACAAATTTTAATAGTTTCCCTGTACAATTAACCGACATTATTAATTAATTGTTTATTTTTCATCGATTTTCAGCATTAGTATTATAATATAATGATAATGGGAGATGATTTATAGCATTATGACTTTAAACAAAGATTTTTATAAGAATATAATGGAGAACCTTCCTGACGGGATGGCTGTTTGCGATCTCGAAAGAAATATTATTGATGTTAATAAAAATTTTGAAAAACTGACAGGCGGTTTCAAAAAAGATTTATTAGGCAAAAACATTTCTATTTTTATAAAAAATACAGGAACAGGCTGTGATAATTGTACACAGGAAACAATTCTAATTGAGAATGAATTTCAAAAAACTGAAGGAAATAAGCCTAAATTCTATTATATAGGGGAATTGATAGATAAAAACAATAGCTTAATCCGTGTAAGAATAAATTTTTCAATAACAAAAGACAATCAAGTTATTTATTTAATAACTCCCCTTGAAGATATAGCGTTTTTAAATCGCGCACACAATGATTTTATAAGCACTGTAAGCCATGAATTAAGAACACCGCTCACAAGTATTAAGGGATTTGCGGATACTCTTTTCAGTTCAGGCGATAAATTAAGTAATGAGCAGCAAAAAAGGTTTTTAAGTATAATAAAAAGTCAGGTTGACAGACTTACACGCCTTGTAGAGGATCTTCTTACCGTTTCAAAGTTTGAATCAAAAAAAGATAAATTAATTTATAAAGCAATTGAACTTCCTAAATTTTTTGAAAACATTATTTATGTAATACAGCCAAAAGCCAGAGAACATCTGATAGAAGTTAAAATAATGCCGAATCTTCCTCCTGTATGGGCAGATTCAGATAAATTGGAACAAATAATAACCAACCTTATTGATAATGCGATAAAATATTCGGCTGCAGGAACAAAAGTTATAATAGAAGCCAAATTTCTCTGCGAAAACACTGATTTTATGCAAATAAACATAAAAGATCAGGGCGTAGGCATTCCGGAAGAATATATGTTAAAGATTTTTACAAAATTTTCAAGAATTGATAATCCGCTTACAAGACAGGCCGAAGGAACCGGATTAGGATTATATATCACAAAGTCTCTTGTAGAAAATATGGGAGGCAAAATTAGTGTAACCAGCGGTAATGATGGTTCGACCTTTAGTTTAATGCTTCCTGTTGCGACTTATGAAAAACCGACTCAAAAAAAGTTTTAAGGACATAAACAAAAAATGTTAACCGAACAAATTATCTTAATACTTAATTCTGAGGGAAAAGAATCCGCTCATTGTCTTAATATTATTGAGCAGGCTTTTAATATTCGTACTATTTCCGCTGACAATTTGGAAAAAGCTGCGGAAATGATTGAAAAATACGAACCCGACTTGATTCTTGCCTATGATAATTTTAATAAAAATATAATAGAAATCTGTCTTGAAATAAGAAGCAAGAAAAGCTTATATAGACCTGTGCTTGTTGTTTTATCAAATGAGCAGTCTCTGGAAAAGAAACTCGAAGTTATAAGATCCGGTGCGGATGATTTTCAAAACATGAGTGCAACTGCCGAAGAAATTTCTCTGAGGCTTTTTGCCCATCTGAGACGTAATATAGAAGAATTATCAGATACAGTAACAAAATTACCTGTTGAAAGTACTGTTTATAAAATAATAAAGCGAAATCTCGAGTTAAAAACAGATAAATTTATGACAATAATGTATCTTGATGTGGATAATTATTTTCCTTATAAAGAGATTTATGGTCATATAGCTGCAGAAAAACTTATTCAGACTTTTATTGCAATTATTAAAACTTCGATTAATGAAAATGATTTTTTGGGTCAAATAAGTGAAAACGGTTTTATAATTCTTACAGCGTCAGAAAAAGCTGAAAAAATAGCCATGTTTTTAAGTTATTCTTTTGACAGCGTAGCCCCCAAATTTTATTCGAATGAAGACACAGAAAGAGGCTACCTGCTTTTAACAGGCGATGATAAAATCGGAAGAAGAAAGTCCTTTGTTTCTGTAGGAATAGGAATAGCTTCAAATCGATACGGTCGTTTTCACAATTATCAAGAAGCTTTGACTTTAGGCAAAAATGTTAAAAAGAATGCAAAATCCAGAAAAGGTTCTTATTGGGCAAAAGATAAACCTAAAGTTTCAGGAAGAAAGATAATTGAACAAGGTCAAAACAAAATTTTAATAGCGGAAAAAGATGCAGCTCTTGCTTATCTTCTTTCTACAACCCTTGAAATGCAGGGTTATAAAGTAGAAATAATAGATAATATTGAGGAAATCATTGAAAATATAGAAAAAAATAAAACAGATTTGCTTTTACTTGATATAGCGGAGGAAAATTCTTTTGATGAACTTTCTATTTGCAGCTTTATAAAAGAAGAATATCCAAGCACAAAAGTCCTTGTTTCTACGGTTAACAGAAATAAAGAAAGAATCCTTGATTCCGGCGCGGATCTTTATATCCCAAAACCATACGAGCTAGGGACTTTATTTAACTGGATAGACAAATTTTTAAACGACGAATTTTAGCCGCAGTATTTAAAATAAGCCTTTAAAGCCTATATATCTTAATTTTGAAATAACAAGCTTGCGGAGATTATTTAAATAATTTTTTAAGTTTGTTCATCACATTTTTATCATCAGGAATTTCAGAAAGTTTAGCTTTTTTAATTTTTAGAGAATCCTGAAGATATTTAATTTTTAATTCAATTTGATCTTTATTTTCCCAATCAGCCCCTTTTATTTTGAGAAATTCCTGATATGTATTGATTGCATCCTGATAGTCTTTTGTTTTTTCAAAAATTTGTCCCAGATTATGGTAGACATCAGCATTATTAGGAGCAATTCTTATTACTCTTTTTAATTCAAGCACTGCTTCTTGGTATTTTTTCATTTCAAACAGGACAAGACCTATATTATGCTTGTACTCAGGGTTATAAGTATCTATTGAAGCTGCTTTTCTGAAATATTTCACTGCATTTTCAAGATCGCCCTTGATTTGATAGGTAAGCCCCAAATCGTTTGCCCGAGAAGCGTTTTCTGCATCAAGATTTATAGCTTCTTCAATGTTTTTTATAGCAGTTTCAATATTTCCTTCTTCTCTGTTAATAAGACCTATTTGATAGTACGCATCAGCAATATTGGGATTAAGCTCAAGTGCTTTGTTTAAATATTTAACAGCCTCATCATTATCGTTAGATTTAATAAGACAAAGTGCTACTCCATAATAAGCTTCGGAGAATTTATCATTTCGTTTAATTGCAAGTTCAAAATATTTTCTCGATTCATCAGGTCTTTGCCTTTTTAAAAGAAGCATTCCCGCCTCAAAATATGCATCAAGAAGGTCGGGATTGAGATTTATAGCTTTTTGGTATGAAGTAATAGCTTTTTCAGTTAATCCCATTATTTTAAAAATAGCAGCCATATTGTAATTGGTAATAGCATCATCGGGATTAAGTTCCAGAGATTTTGAAAATTCTTCTATAGCTTCTTTATATTTTTCAATCTTCACACATACTGAACCCATTGTCGAATGTGCTTGATGATGATTCGGGTTAAGCTCAATAGCTTTTCTAAGCTCAATTTCGGCTTCAAGATAATCTTCGTTCTTGTAATAAATATAGCCGAGAGCATATCTGATTTCAGAATTGTTTGGATTTAATTCTATAGCAGCCTTAAATTCATGAAGAGATTCATTAATCCAGCCCAAAAAACCGTAAGTAATTCCCAAATTATTATAGGCATCAACGTTTTTTGGATCAAAAGTTACCACATATTTAAATTCCGATATGGCTTTTTCGAATTTTTCTTCCGCCATATAAACCAAACCGAGGTAATAATGAACTTTTGTGTTATTAAAATTTAAATTTTCTGCTTTATTAAGCTCAATTTTAGCCTGCGCATAATCTTTGCTGTTGTAATACAAAATCCCCAGCATTAGCCTTACATCAAAATTTTCCGAATTAATTTCAAGAGCTTTATTATAACTTTCCAGAGCCTTGTTTATCTCTCCCATCTGCTCGTAATTTAAGCCGAGTAAATAATAAGGAGCATCAGAACTCGGATCCATTGCCAAAAGTTTTTCTATAAGATTAAGAGAATTGTTATATTCTTTGTTTTCAGTGTATAAAAGTGCAAGTTGTGCTGCAATTTCAGGATCAGAAGAACTTAATTCAAAAACTTTTTCAAGAAATTCAATAGCTTTATCAATTTTGTCAGTGAGCTCGTAAGCTTTTGAAAGTCCTAGCAGGGACAGAATATAATTTGAATCAAAAGCAAGGGATTTTTGGTAAAAAGCTATAGCTTTTTCAAAATTGCTCAAACAAAAGTAAGAGTCGGCAATTTTTTCCATTGTTGCACAATCAGCCGGTTTAAGCTCAAGGGCTTTTAAATATTCTTCAATAGCTTTTTTAAAATTTTTATTTCCTTTTAATTCATCAGCTTTAGCCAGATATATTTGAAAATCAGACACACTAAACCTCTAAGATTTTTTATTTATATTTTTTATTTTATACCTTTATTAAAAACTGTCCAGAATTTTGTGAGGAAGTTTATTTTATTAATCTTTCTTTTCTTGAACTTTCTCGCCCTTGTCATTAAAAGGATAAGGAGCAGGGGGCTGATTGAAGGAAGATTTATAAATAAATGAGAAGTGGAAAGGATAATCGTCTTTTTCAAGATTATGTTTGATTAAATAAAGATCTTCGAGGGCTTTTGTGAAGTTTGAGCCGACTTCCTGCGGAAAGACTTCTCCGCATACCTGACACATTACAGGTTCTTTATCCCTAAATCTCATAACATTTACGTTAAATTCATTCTCACATTTGCATCTTAGTGTAATTCTCGGAAATTTTGTCTGATCTGTTTTAGAATTCATGATTTTTCCTTTTTATGCAGACTATCACTTTTTGTTCGGATTTATATTTTAAAAACTTCATAACTTATATTATACCCGAATAATTTTATAAATTTAAATTTCTTGACTATGAGGTTATATAAATGATAAATTTTTAGTGTTACAGTATAAAAACATGGGCGAGTGGCGAAATGGCAGACGCGCTAGTCTTAGGAACTAGTAGGCAACCCCTGTGAGAGTTCGAGTCTCTCCTCGCCCATTTTATATTTAATTTTTTTAAAAAAAGATGATTAATTTTCTCTTAAAAATAACAAATAATACTCAACACAGGCTAAATGATATACTAAAACCTGTTGAAGAGGATTTGGAATCGCTGGAAACCAAGCTTTCCGAAAGCTTGACCAGCGGAAATTCTCGTTTGGATGAAATAACAAAATATATAATAAAAACAGGCGGTAAAAGACTTAGACCAGCTTTAGTTTTTCTTTTTGCAAAGGCTTTAAACAACGGATTTTTGTCTTCCAATCATTTTTATCTTGGAGAAGCTATTGAAATGGTTCATACGGCTTCTTTGATTCATGATGATGTTATTGATGATGCAGAAACGAGAAGAGGTGTTTTAACAGTCGGTAAGAAATGGAACTCGAGGACTGCTGTTATTATAGGCGATTTTATTCTTGCAAGATCTTTAACAAAACTTGTTTCTGTGGGCGGAATTGCTACAGAACTTTTTGCAAACATGCTTAATGACCTTTGCATCGGTGAAATCCAACAAGGCGACCAGAAATTTAAAATAATATCTTATGAAGACTACATTAAAAAATCAGAAAGAAAAACCGCAAAGCTATTTGCGGCAGGGGCTGAATGCGCAGCAGCAATAACTCCTGGTGCAAATAATTTGATAATTAAAGCGGTAAGAGATTACTCTCTCAATTTTGGCATAGCTTTTCAGATAATGGATGACATTTTAAACTTTACGGGATGCCATAAAAAACTCGGTAAACCGGCAGGAAATGATCTAAAAAACGGGATTTTAACCGCACCTGTTTTATTTGCGCTGGAAGAATCAGAGAAAAAAAATGATTTAATTCTTAAAAAACTTATAAATAATAAACTTAAGGGCAAAAAAGATTTTGATCAAGCGATGAATTTAATTATGAAATCCGAAGGAATCCAACAATCCAGAGATTTGGCAAAATATTACATTGAAGAAGCAGTAAAAGCGCTTGATTGTATGGAAGATAATATTTGTAAAAAAGCTCTTATTGACCTTGCGGTTTATACTTTGACAAGGGATTTTTAGGGAAAAATTAAAATTATTTTTTTATTTTTTGAAATACAGGAGCATCAAGAATTTTCTTAATAACTTCCATAAAATTCAAATCGCTTAAATGTTTAAAACCGTACATAGGGGCAGAGACATCAACAAGTATTTTAGTGAGACCTCCCATAATTAAGCCTTTCTCCACATCTCCGGTAGCAGCACCCAGATAAAATCCCGGCAAAAAGGTTGCCGCTTCTCTGGTAATTGTCCGCACTATGCGCCGCGGAATACTATTATTTCCAAAAGAAATATTTCTTTCTCTTGAAATTTGGTTGAACTGTATGCTCATTATTTTTCCCTTTCCAAACTTTATTGAATAAATTCGTTTTAGTATGTTTTTAAAAAAGGGTGAAGATAGAAAATTGCTTTCAAATTTTTTAAAAAAAACTCTGAAGGTGTGAAAAGTACTGTCATTATTGAAAAAATAAATTTAATATTTCTTAATATAAAAATTTTAGTGATAAATTTTCTATAAATGATAAAATGTAATTTGAAAAATTTTATAAAAGGGGAGAATCATGAGCGAAGAAAATTTAGATAAAACAGAGAATAAAGAGCCTAAAGCTCTCTCTAAGCAGGAAAAAATAAAATATTTCATAAAAGAAACTGTTGAAACAGTTGTAATTGTCCTTGTTCTTGTAATATTCATAAGGGCGTTTATTGGCGAGCCGCGCTGGATTCCTTCAAGTTCAATGGAACCTACTCTTCAAATAAAAGATAATTTGATTGTCGAAAAAGTAAGCAGATATTTTACAAAACCGCATAGAGGCGACATTCTGGTCTTTTTTCCTCCTCAGGAAAAATTAAGTCCGTCTTTATGGGGTAAATTTACAAGAGCTATAGGATTTTTCAGTACAGACGAGGCATATATTAAAAGAGTTATTGGTCTTCCCGGAGATGAAGTCCGGGTTGCTCCTAATATTGGTGTTTATATAAACGGAAAACTTCTTAAAGAACCATATATAAAAGGTGTTTTTAACGGATATTGCTCTTCAGAAATGTATTGCGGCCCTTTAATAGTTCCCCCTCATAAATATTATATGATGGGAGATAACAGAAATGACAGTACTGACAGCAGATACTGGGGTTTTATGCCGGAAGACAGGATTGTAGGCAGGGCATGTTTTAGATTCTGGCCTTTTACAAGAATTGGAATTCTTCAAAGCCCGAAATATAATTAATAACAAATTGCGGTCTGTCGGGTAAAAACATAAAGAGGTTATTCTGAGCTACTAACAGGAGCGAGAGAATCTGTTTAAATCCTAAATAGATTGCCACGTCAGCTCTTCGAACTTCCTCTCAATGACAGAAGCTTCGGTTTAGTCAGCATGTCAAAAAATACGCTGTATAATTAAAGAGTAAGCAATTTTATTCTGCAGTGGAGGAAGCCACTTCTTCCATAGCCTCTTGAATTTCATCGAGGACAAGCTTTGCTGCGGAAACTTTATCTTTTGCTGCGGTAATCGGTCTTCCGACTACAAGATAGTCAACACCTGCTTTTATGGCATCAGAAGGAGTTACAACTCTTATCTGGTCATTTACTACAGACCATGTAGGTCTAATTGCAGGACATAAAATAATGAAATCTTCGCCGCATTCTTTTCTGATTTTTGGAACATCTGTCGCGCTGGCAATAATACCGTCCAGTCCGGAATCTTTTCCAAGCTTGGCGAGTTTGCCAACGTAATCATCTATATTTTGAATAATTAAAAGTTCTTCTGTAAGAGTTCTTTGACCGAAACTGGTTAAAATAGTTACACCAAGAATAGTCGGCTTAGGCAGTCCCAGGCTTTTTGCAGTTTCTTTTGCCAGTTTAACAGAGGAAGAAATCATTTTTGAACCGCCAATAGTATGGAGGTTGAAAAAAGTAACTCCGTGTTTTATAAGGTTTGCACTTGCTTTGGCAACAGTATTAGGGATATCGTGGAATTTTCCGTCAAAGAATATTTCTCCGCCTTCATCTCGAATCATTTTTATGATATCAGGACCAACGCTTGTAAATAATTGAAGACCTACTTTAAAAACCCCGACATAATCTTTTAATTCTGTAACTAATTCTCTGGCTTCATCCATTGTATTTACATCAAGAGCCAGTACTAATCTATCCCTTGCACTTTTATTCTTTGATTTCATTCCATATTCTCTTCTTTGCTAATTTCTATAAAAATCCATTTCAAAAATTTATATATAACGAAAATGGAAATATTCTAGCACTTTAGCACTAGTAAAGTAAAAAAACAATAATTTTAGGTTCAATAATGAATTTTGTGTAATTTGATTAAAAATTTTATTAAACTACTTCCCTAATTTGTTTAAAATAGTTTTGATTTCATTAATATTTGAAGCTTTAGGTTCTATTTCAATATATTTTTTATAATATTTAGCCGCTTCTTTTTTTTGATTGGATTTTTCCAGAGCTTGAGCAAGATGAAAATATATTTCACCGATTTCAGGATTAATTTCTACGGCTTTTTGATAATATTCAATCGCTTTTGGATAATCTTTCATTTCAAAATAAACAAACCCTGTACTATCCAGAGAAGGAGCGCTGCTTGGAGTTAATTCCAGAGATTTTTTGCAATTATCAAGAGCTTCCGTATAAAGTCCCGTATTTGCCTGAGCGTAACACAAATTATTATAAGCTTCCGCAAAATCAGGTTTAAGCTTTACGGCTTGCTGATTATAGTACAAAGCTTTTGTATAGTCGGTTTTTCTGGCAAAAACAATACCGATATCGTAATAAACAGAGGCATTATAAGGCATTAATTGTATTGTTCTTTCAAGATATTGTATTGCTTTATCGTTGTATCCTGTTTTGTCATAAAGTAAACCGAGGTAATAATTTACATCTCTATTATCGGGGTCAAACTTTAAAATTTCTTCATATTGAAATATTGCCGATTTATAATCACTCAGAACTTCATAAAGAAGCCCTAAATCGGTTCGAGCCTGTTTATTAGCAGGGTCATGACTGATTGCCGCCGATAAAAATTCTTTTGCTTTAGTGTAATCGCCGTTAGAAACATAAGTTTCTGCAAGCATTACATATACTTTTGCAAATCTGTAATCGTCGCTGAATTTTGACGGGGCGATATAAGGAAAGGCAGAGGCTTTATTTTCAAGGGAATTAATTTTTGAAAATGATAACGCCAGTACAACAAGAAACAATAATAAAATACTTTTTTTATTGCGAAGCGAGAGTGCAAAATCCGAAACTAAAACGGTCAGTTTTTGTTTCGGATTTAAACTCGTTCTATAAAATGATTTAAAAAAAGAAAAATTTTTCATAAAAAATCTGCTTTATAGCTTACAAAAGATTACATGTTTAAATTTAACATGAAAGAAGAAAATGTTTTATCACCCTTTTAGATGGGAATTAAAGGGTTTACTGACAAAAATATGATCTTCCCGAAATTTTTCTAAAAGCAAGTACTTGCTAATAAATCATGGTTTTAATAATATATTTTATGTACAGTAATCTATTATAAAAAAGAAATTTAAAAACAAGAGGAAAAACAAATGTCAAAACAGTGTGATATATGCCAGAAAAAGCCACTAAAAGCAAACAAAGTAAGCTTTTCAAATAAACATTATGCCTATAAACAAGAACCGAATTTGCAGCCTGTTAAGGCTAACATTAACGGTATAGTTAAAAAACTTAAGGTTTGCACTTCGTGTATTAAAGCCAATAAGGTTCAAAAGGCTATATAAGCTGAGGTTTTGCAGAAATGAATACCAAATAAACTTAAATTTAAAAAACACTACAATCTTTTCGTAGTGTTTTTTGCTCATTAAATGACTTTCAATCAATAGACGGATAAAAATAGGGAATATATAAAAGAGGAAAGACTATATGCCATTAAATTTTTTAAAAAGATTGTTACCTCCGGAAGAAGGGACTTTTTATACTCTTTTTGAAGAAAATGCTGAAATTTGTAATGAAATTTCCAAACTTTTTCATGAAATCGTAAATCAGGGATCAAGTGAAGAAAGAAGCAAACAGGCAAAAGACTTAAAACGTCGTAGCAGCGCAGTTGCTAAAAAAACTTTGAACCTTTTAAATACAACATTTGTAACCCCTATAGACAGGGAAGAAATTCAGCAGGTGTCAAATCTTCTTAACAAAATTACCAGAAAAATAGTTAAAGCATGCCTGAATCTTCAAATTTATAGGCTGGAAGCACATACGGACTGCATGAGGGATCAGGCAGAAACGCTTCTTCAGGCTACCGAAGAATTAAAACACAATGTCTCTTTGTTAAGAAAAGTTACGGCGATAAAAGAAATTACGGACAGTAATAATAAAATCAAAGAAATTGAATCCAGAGGTGATGAAATTCTTCACACAGCACTGGACGAGATTTTTTCGGGAAAATATGACGCTTTAACGGTAATCAAGCTGAAAGAACTGTATAAAAACATTGAAAGTGCTATGGATACTTGTTTTGATGTGTCAGATCTAATTTTAAATATTTCGTTAAAGCATGGTTAGATAGCAGAGCGAAGGATCTGCCTGTTTAAAAATTTAAAAAAATATCAAGTTGGTAGATTCAACTAATTATTACAGAGTGAGAAGGAAATATGGACTTAACTACAATAGTTTTTATAATAATAATTTTACTTGCGGTAATGTTTGAGTACATTAACGGATTTCATGATTCTGCAAACGCAGTTGCAACAGTTGTTTCCACAAAAGCACTAACTCCAAGACAGGCGATTTTATATGCAGCAGTTCTTAATCTGGTAGGGGCTTTGCTTGGAACTAACGTTGCAAAAACAATCGGCGGAGGAATTGTTGATGCAGGCTCAGTAACACAAACAGTAATTGCCTGTGCACTTATCGGCGCAATTATTTGGAACTTATTTACCTGGTATTTCGGCATTCCTTCAAGCTCTTCACATGCCCTTATAGGCGGATTGATGGGCGCGGCAATGATGCATTCTGGTTACAAAGTTGTAAAAATTGCCGGATTGGTGGAAAAAATTCTTATTCCGATGATAACTTCGCCCGTGCTGGGTATTTTTGTCGGATTTACAATAATGCTTTTATTTTTATGGGTATTTTTGAAATTTAATCCTGAAATTGTAAATAGAAATTTTAAAAAACTTCAGCTTGTTTCATCAGGTTTTTTGGCTCTCAGCCATGGCTCCAATGATGCGCAAAAAACAATGGGTATAATTACTCTTTTGCTTGTTAGCCGGGGTTATATACACGAAATGACTGTCCCTTTATGGGTAATTCTTTTGTGTGCTTTGACAATGGCTTTTGGCACAATGGCAGGAGGCTGGAAAATCATCAGAACAATGGGAAGTAAAATTATTAAAGTAAAACCTATTCACGGTTTTGCGGCAGAAGTTTCATCAGCTTCGATAATTTTAACAGCTTCTCATTTCGGAATTCCTGTGAGCACGACACATATTATTTCAACATCAATTATGGGTGTAGGCAGCACAATGAGGGCTTCTGCAGTAAGATGGGGAATTGTCGGCAATATTGTTACGGCATGGGTTGTTACAATACCGGCATGTATGTTTATGTCAGGTCTTTCATACATAATAGTGACCAGATTGGCGCATTTGTTCTAATAGTCCTCAGGGTGCGGAATGCTTACATGGTTTCGGGGATTCGCATCACTAAAATAAAGTCTGTTAATTTTATATTTGCCTGCTCCTGTTAATGTTTGCTTAAAAAATTCTAAAGCATCAGTAGCCTTCATTACAATTCCTTTCCATCCGTCAACGATTATGGCTTTGCTTCCCCATGTTGTAGGATCATCCATTTTTGCGCCTTCTTTTAAATTAAAAACAGTAGAATAATGATTAGGATGTAGTCCATTATTTAAGACTGTACGCATTTGAAAAACTTGTGGGTTGAATCCCTTGTCTTGAAGTGATTTATAAATGATAAGAGCATCTTCTGCGCAATTTGCCTTACCGCTTTTTTTTACGTGCTGTTTAAGAGCAATTAAAAAATCATCAATCGACATATATCTTTTAGCCAATAAAGCATTTGTAGCATTATCAATTTCCATTTCTAAAGGTTCTCCCCTTCGATACAAGGACTCTATGATTTTTTCAAATTTTGGATTCTCTTCATGTCGATCTATCTTAAATCCAATAACAGAGCTTGATTGTAAATACGGGAATTCTTGTTTAAATTCTTTAAGAACTTTTTCAGCGATTCTCATTTCAGGCTTTATACTTGTAAAACCTATAGATTTATAATTTGCAGTAGTATAATGCAGTGATTGAATAGACATATTTTAAACAAAATTCCTATTTTATTAGAACTTATTAAACATATCCATACAACTCTCTTGAATATAAAAAATTGCTAAAAAATTTCTCTTTTTTACAATTTGTTAAGAATTTTTTAAAAACAAAGAAATGAAATAAAATAATCTGCTATAAGCATGAGAATAAAAGACCATACAACTGCATTAGTTGTTGCTTTTCCTACATCTATCGCTCCGCCTTTTGTTCTATAACCTATAGAAGAGCAGCTTAAAGCAATAATTCCTCCAAAAACACTTCCTTTTATCATGCTTATGAATAAATCTTTTACAGAGAGTCCAACCCATAAGGAATTTATATAATTTTCGGCATTAAGTTCCGTAACCATCTTGCTCATAACCATTCCGCCGACAATTCCAACCATATTTGCAATAATTATAACAAAAGGCATTATAAATAATCCTGCAAAAACTCTTGGAGTGATAAGATAATGAATTGGATTTACACCGAGAACTTTTATGGCATCAACTTGCTCGGTAACTTTCATTGTAGCTATTTCTGCCGCCATAGAAGACCCGACTAAAGAAATAACAGCAAATCCGCCTATTACAGGACCCAATTCTCTTACTATTGAGATAGAAACAAGCATTCCTACGTAGTCGGCAGCTCCTTGTTTTACCATTTCCTTTGCTATTTGAAGAGCAATAATCATTCCGGCAAGCCCCACCATTAAAAGGCTTATGGGTAAAGACTCAACGCCAAACCTTGATGCCTGTTCAAAAAAAAGCTTTTTTTTCAATTGTCCCGTAAAAAGACATTGTATTGAAAATAAAAGATTCATTCCTATTTCGCCTATTATTTCAAGCCAATCCTTCATTTCGGAGAAAAGTGAGTTTCCAAGCTTATATGTTAATGTTTGTTTTATTGTTTCAAATAATTTGTTCATTAAAAAACCTTATCCAACAGTATAAATACAAAAATTCCGATACTCACATAGCCGTTTATATTAAAGAAAGCAGCATTAATATTTGAAAGGTTGTTTTCTTTGAGAAGGAAATGTTCCCAAAAGAGCATGCCGGCAACAAAAACAATTCCAATCCGGTAAAATATTCCTACAGTATAAACCATACTTAAAATTATGAGCAAAATAATTGTAAATAAATGGAAGATTTTAGAAAGCAGCAGACTTTTTTTAACTCCAAGCCATGCAGGAATGCTGAAAAGCTTGTTTCCCCTGTCAAAATCAATATCCTGAATAGCATAAATTATATCAAATCCCGCCACCCAAAAAACTACTGAGATTCCCCATAAAACAACAGGAACAGAAAATTCACCGCTGACAGCAAGCCATCCCCCGCTAGCGGCAGCACCTAAAGCTCCGCCCAACACAAGATGAGAAAGATGGGTAAATCTTTTGGCAAATGAATAGACAACAAGAATAAGTATAGCTGGAGGTAAAAGTTGTTTGCATATAAGCGGAAGCTGCCACACAGCAAGAATCATAACAGCAAAAGAAACGATTGCTAAAATAAAAGCCGAACTTTTTTTGATTCTTCCTGTCGGAATGGCTCTGTTTGAAGTTCTGGGATTTTTTTTATCAATTTCAGCGTCAATAAGCCTGTTTAAAGACATGGCGGCTGTTCTTCCTCCAACCAGAGCAAACAGTACCAAAATAAAAGTATTTACTTCGGGAAATTTATTCGGAGCAGCAAGCAGCATTCCTGAAAGAGCAAAAGGCAGGGCAAATATTGTATGTTCAAATTTTATAAGCTCAAAATATTCAAGAATTTTTGATTTTATTTTTATAAGACTTCTCATTTCTTAATTTTATAATCAGAACAACAATCAGGCAAATTTTATAAGAGAAGAAACGAAAAAAACTTTACTGCCCTTAATCAGGTTTGATTTTCTTTATTTTTTTCTGTTCTTCCTGCGATTTTGGAATGGTAATTACAAGTATTCCGTCTTTATACTCTGCTTTAGCTTTAGTATTATCTACTTCAGAAGGCAGTGAAAGATGTCTGATAAATTTTCCGTATCGGAATTCGCTTCTATAGATATTTTCGCCTTTTTCTTCGAATTTTTCTTTAACTTCAGCTTTAATTTCTATATTATTTTCGCTGACTTCCACATCAATATCTTCTTTGTTAACACCCGGTATTTCGGCTTTAACAATATAATTGCCTTCATGTTCGGTCAACTCTACAGCAGGCTTCCATAAAGCAATTTTTCTTTCTTTTCCGGACTCGTCTTCAATAAGTCCAAAATCAGAATTATGAAAAGCGCTTTTTAGCATATTATTCATTTCTTCTCTGAAATCCTGCATATAATCTTCCAGATAAAGTTTCTGAGGGTTTTTAACTTTAACAAGATTCATAATAAATACCTCGTTTTGTTTTTATAGTGCTTTAAAAAAGAAATCAGGATATGAAATATTTATTGCAAAAGCACTATAGTTTTTAGGAGTGATACTTTTCAGGAAAATCCGGCTTTGCCGGTTTTCTTTAAAATAAACTCGTTTTGGTGTAACTTTAAAAGATTATATTGTTTTTCATGGTTTTTCTACCCACTTTTTTCTTATTTTGTTAATATTATAAAAATAAGAACTTGGCTTAAATTGAAAAATAATTTAAAATAATAATTAAAACTTTATCTTTAAAAGAGTTATTGATGACAGAGTTCAAAAAAGAATTTAAAATAAAATTTAGAGGTGTAAGAGGCAGCCACCCTGTTTCCGCAATCAATAAAAACAAGTACGGGGGAAATACATCTTGTATTGAGTTGCGAATAAACGGTCATATTATAATACTTGATGCAGGAACAGGCATAATAGAGCTTGGCAATGATCTTATGAGAGAGCATATTGGAAGCGGAACAGATGTTCTTGACAGAAATCCCGTCGAAGCTGTTATTCTTTTCAGCCATACGCATATGGATCATATACAGGGATTGCCGTTTTTTAAACCTACTTATATAAACAGCAGTAAAATGTATCTTTTTGGAACTCAAACTCACGGAAAAGATTTTCAGCAATTTGTCGGAGATTCAATTTTTAAATTAATGGTTCCTGTCTCACTGGAAGAAGTAAATGCCGAAATTAAAATTAATAATTTGAAAGAAACTAACGCAATAATTCTTAATCCTGATTCGACAGAGCCTGAACTTATCAGTTTTAAAGATGAAAAAGATATTAAAATAAAAGAAAATGCTGTCTTGATTACTTTTATTAAAAGTCACATACATCCTAAAGAAGGAGTAAGTGTCTTTAAAATAAAATGCAATGACAAAACACTTGTCTATGCGACTGATAGAGAATGTAATACAGATGAAGATATAAAATTAATAAACTTTTCGAAAGAAGCCGATCTGTTAATTCATGATGCCCAATATACAATGGAAGATTATGTTTCTCCCGTAAATCCAAAAGAAGGATTCGGGCATTCTACTCCGGAAATGGCGATTGAAATAGCAAAAAAGGCAAAAGCCTCTCAGCTTGTTTTTTATCATATAGATCCTTCTTATAATGATAATTTTATAACCAAGCTTGAAGAAAAAACCAGAGGTCTTTTTAATAATTCGCTTTTTGCTTATGAAAATCTTGAAATAGATCTTATGCAGGTAAAATGTGAAGTTTCTTAATTATAAGAAGCCGTTTTTCAGCCTTTTTGCTCTCTCTTCATGCCGGATTTAATTACGTTACTTTTAAACTTTTTCTCAACTGTTTGTGGTTTTTCAACCCAAATATTGGTATAAGTATTAACCTGAGCGGTCTTAAAAGGATTTTCTTTGTCGGTAACAGCTTGTTTTATTGATATTTCCCTTAACTTGTCAGGAATATTTGAATCAAAGTAATATTGATGAACCCATTTATCAGAACCGCAATAAAAACAAAAATTTTTCTTTGGAGAAATCAAATGAAAATTTCTACGCACAGCCGTTCTTAAATGCCCGCATTGTCTGCATTTAATACTCACCCATCTGACAACAATTTTTTTCCCGCAGTCAGGACAAAAATTACAACGGCTATTTTTTACCGATTGATGGGTGCATTTGATTCCCAAAAAATTTTCAATATTTATTAAAACTTTTTCCACGCCCATTTTCTTTACCCGTCCGATATTTGTTATAAATATTATTATGACGGTTTGAAAACCTAAATTTAATGACAAATAGAACTATATAAAAATAAAGGATATTATCCATCCGGGTAATTTAAATATTAGACAATTTATTTAAAAAGCTTATACCTGTCTTTGGGGTGCAAAATTACCTGTGCAAGCTTGCCACTCCCTTTAAAAGGAAGTTTTTGCAATTTTTTTGCGGTTGTTTCCTTGTCGTATTTTACAAACCTGTGGGAAATGTCAAAAATTTTGTTGCAGTTAGCGGAAGTTGAATAGTCTAAAATGGCATAACAAGCATCAGGGTTTTCTGTAAAAGGTCTTCCGACACTGCCAACATTAACAATAGTTTGTTTTTCTATTTTATAAACAACAGGAAGATGTGTGTGTCCGCAAAAAATTATATCTTCTTGTGTTCCTGAAAGCATTTCTTTTAGAATTTTTTCCTCTAAATCAGGAGAAATGTTTTCATTTATTTTTCTTGGAGAACCATGTACAAGCAAAATTTCCAGCTCGCCGATTTTTTCTTTATGTTTAAGCGGAAGATTTTTTAAAAATTCAATTTGATCCGCCCTTAAAAATTTTTGCGTAAATTTTAAAGAGGCCGCCATTGTTTCATCCGCAGGAGTGAATTCATCTCCTGTTTTACCGCTTGATTTTATAATCATCTCATCAGTATTTCCGAGAATTATAGCAACATCTTTTTCTTTTGTAAGTCCAATAATTCTATCAACGGTTTTTTCCGGTTCAGAGCCTGCCATTGCAAGGTCTCCGCAAATAAAAATTTTATTTATTTCCTGTGATTCTATATCTTGCAATACGGCATTAAGCGCTTCTAAATTTCCATGTATATCAGAAATTATAGCTATTTTCATAAAAATCCTCTTTTTTTATACTCATATTTAATCTTAAAATGACAAGTTCCGTCAATAAAAATCAAATTTTTTGCAAAAAAAAGGACAGTTGTTAAACTGTCTTAAACTTGTGTTTGGTAGGTAAGGTGGTGTGGGGTAGGTAAGGGAAGGTAGGTAGGTAAGTGTATAAAAGGTTTTGATTATTGAATTTTTGGCTTTTTGTTCAGGTAGTGTGTTGTGTTTGTTTTGTCCTTGTACATATATAAAAACATCGATATAGAAAAAATTGCTATTTTTTATATAATTTATAGATATATTGATTAATATTTCTTAATATTAATTGGTTCTCAACCGGAAAAAGCAACAACTAAAGGGATTTTCCTGAATAATAAATATTTATAGTGTTTTTTAAAATAATCAAGATAAAATGAAATATGAAATAAAAAATTAAAATAAAATTCGGTATTTTTATAAAATGTCAAAATACAAAAATAACAGCATGTTCAAAAGCCTGACATACGCATATAGGGGAATTGCGCTCGCATTAAAATCCCAGAGAAACTTTCGGTTTGATTTTATTTTCGGAATTTTTATCTTTATACTGGCGATTTTTCTTCACTTTTCATTTATTGAACTTGCCGTTCTTATTTTGACGATAAATGCTGTTTTGTTTGCGGAACTTATGAATACGGTTATTGAATTTGTTATGGACGCTTATTACGGCAACAGATACTCGGTTATAGCCAAAATGTCAAAAGATATAGCGGCAGGAGCTGTTTTGCTAATCGCAATAAGCTCAATAATAGTTGGCTCGATGCTGTTTTTGCCTAAAATAATCAAATTTTACTTTATTTTACGCCATTGATATTATATAATCGTGGCACTTAAAAGACTTTTAATAAAAGAGGCGATGATGAAAGCTAAACTGGAAGAATTAAAAAATAATGCGCTTGCGGAAATCAATAATTCAGCAAGTCTTGAAGATTTACAACAAATAAAAATCAAATATCTCGGCAGAAAAGGCGAATTGAATTCGATAAAAAGAGGACTTAAAGATTTATCAGAAAGTGAAAAACCTTTAATAGGCGCTCTTGCTAACGAAATAGCGGAAGAAATCGAAAAAACTTTTGAAACCAAATACGCTGATTTTTATAAAGAAAGTGTTTCCAAAAAACTGGAAGCAGAAAAGCTTGATATAACGATGCCGGGGGATTATAAACCATACGGGAGCCAGCATCCTTTAACAGCTACAATAAATGAAATTGTTTCTATATTTCAAGGGATGGGGTTTTCGCTTGTAGCGAATCAAAACAGCCCCGAAGTAGAAACAGAATACTATAACTTCGATGCTTTAAATTTTCCTGCCGATCACCCTGCAAAAGATATGCAGGATACGTTTTATACAGTAAATGCGCCTAATTTGATTTTAAGAAGCCAGACTTCCAATGCTCAAATCAGGGAAATGGAGAAGAAAAATCCTCCCCTAAGTGTTATAAGTCCCGGTCGTGTTTACAGATCAGAAGCAGTCAGCAGCAGGAAAAACAATCTTTTTCATCAGGTTGAAGGTTTTATGCTGGACAAAAACGTTACTTTCGGTGATTTGAAAGGAGTATTAAATGAATTTACGCGTCAATTCTTTGGTCAGGCACGTCCTACAAGATTTAGAACAAGTTTTTTCCCTTTTACAGAGCCTAGTGCGGAAATTGATGTTCAGTGCATTATATGCTCCGGCAAAGGCTGCCGTACCTGTTCAGGAACAGGATGGCTGGAAATACTTGGAGCAGGGATGATTGACCCTAACGTATTAAGGGGTGTCAATGTCGATCCGGAAGTATATTCCGGTTTTGCATTCGGCATGGGCGTAGAAAGGCTTGCGATGCTAAAATACGCCATTAACGACATCAGGCTTTTCTTCAATAACGATATAAGATTTCTGGAACAGTTTTAAAGTTAACTATAAATCTTTATATACATCTTTTCTGTGTTGAATTCTTAATATGTGAATTATTTTAATTTCATCGTTTATAAATTCAAAAATGACTCGATAATCACCTACTTTTAGGCGATAGAGATTTGTGTATCCTATTAAAAGAACAACATCAACACTTTCACCGGAAGCAAAAGCTTTTAATTTTTGGATTATTCTTTTAATATTTTGTTTATCAATGCAGGATAAATCTTTATCGGCTTTTTTAGAAAATTTGATATTCATTCTATATTGTATTTCTGTTCAATTTCTTCTATAGAGTAAACCTGACCGGTTTTAAATTCTTCTCTTGCTTCTTCAATAGACTCTAAATCCTGTTCAGTCAAATCTTCGGTACCTTCAGGAATATTTTTTATCATATCTTCTATTTGTTTTCTTTTTTTTTCTTTTAAATATTCAGCAAAATCCAGAATTTCTTCCTGCTCTTTTTCAGGAAGTGATTTAAAAATATTAATTATTTTATCTTCAGGAACACTCACAAATTTAAACCTTTATTTTATATAGTTATTTTAACTTATAAATCTAAATTTTTAAAGTTCCGGTACAAGAATAATTCCGAAACCGTCAGAAAAATCTTCGGGCTTTAGAATTATATTTTTGCCGTAATTTAAATAATTTTTGCCTGAGATCGGGTCTTTCCATCCCTCTATATCTTCAAAAGGCATGTTTGAAATATCAAGATGAAGATTTTCTTTTAAATTGTTTTTCACAACGACCACAATAGCGCAGTCAGAAGAATTTTTGTATCTTGCATAAGAATAAACTTTGTCATGATTGTGAATTTTGAGAGTTAATAACGGCGAATTTACGAGGCAATCATAATTTTTTCTAAGTTCGATAAGATTTTTATAAAGGTTAAAAATTTCAGATTCTTCTTTATGATGAGGCAAATTATCATAGATATTCCAGTTCATCGCAGCCCTGTTTGCGGGGTCGATTCCGCCATTCATCCCGATTTCATCGCCGTAATAAATCACAGGCATGCCGGGGAGAGTAAACTGCATCAAAAGAGCTGCTTTGAATTTTCGGTCGTTTTTTAAGACAGTTCTTAACCTTCTGGTGTCATGTGAAGAAAAAACGTTAAACTGCACCTGGTTTGTTCCCCAAGAAACCCCTGACAGGTTTTCATGAAGGTTTTTATCAAGTTCCCCGGCAGAAATTTCCCCATGCCGGCAAACGCTGTCTGCACCCTTGTTTAAAATTTCTCCCGAAAAAAAGTTTAAAATATTTTCTCTCACGGGATAATTCATCAATGCATCATATCTTAAAGGTTTTCCGTCATCATCTGCGCACACAAAGCTCGGATTGATTCCGTCAAGCGTCCACATTTCTCCTACGATATAGAGATCATCGGGATTTTTTCCGATTGCAGCTGTTTCGGATTTCATTTCCTGCCTGAATTCCTGCCAGAAAGCATGCGCATCTTCCAACAAATCAGGCACATCAAGCCGAAATCCGTCAACTCCAAGCCTGATTAATTTTTTTGCCGCATTAAAAAGATGTTTTTTGACTTCGGGATTTTTTGTCTTCAGTTCGGGAATTTCAAACAGGTTCATCCAGCATTTATAAGAAGGATTATTGTATAAAGAAATTAATTTATAATGTGGCTGCCGATTTAAAAGCTCTTCTGTCGATGA
Source organism: bacterium (assembly GCA_037147175.1). Taxonomy (NCBI): domain Bacteria; species bacterium. The sequence continues at coordinate 9,303 of JBAWVS010000015.1, read as the reverse complement.
GTTTCTAAATTTTTCGGGTTCAATAATTGGAAATTTATATTTTCCACCCCAAACCGAAATAAAACTTTCTTTTTTTTTATCAAATTCAGGGCTTCTCGGGTCATTTTCAAATTCAATATTTTGGGGCTTATCTCCAACATAATTTTCAAGTATTGGAATTTCTATTTTCCCCACATGAGTACGGGTTAATCCTCTGTACCAATCGCAATATTTTGACTTACTGCCATTTTTTAGAATATCCAAAAACGCATAATGATTTAAACCTGTGTGATTATAGACTAAATCAATGATAATTCTTGAATTTTCTTTATGCAAAACCTCTATTAATTCTTTTAAATCCTTTTCATCCCCGAATTGTGGGTCTATAACCTCAAAATCTTCGGGCCAATACTTGTGGTTAGAAGCCAAAGACTTGTGAATAGGATTCAGATAAAAAGCTTTATTTTCAAGAGACCCGAATAGATTTTTAAAGTAGCCAATTTTCTCTTTTATTCCCTGTAAATCCCCGCCAAAGTTGTTGAAATAGTCAGGCGGAGCAGCCCAATCGATTAAATCAGGAACATTTCTCGATAAATCGCCCCTAAAAAATCTGTCAACCATAATCTGGTACCAGACAGCTTTTTTCGCCCATTCAGGAGTGCAAACAGTTGAATAAGTTAATAACCCTGACGCAGGGCAAACTGTTTGCCCGTTAATAAAAAATTTGTAAAAATGCTTTCCTTCAGGAACTTTAAACAATCCGACCCATCTGTAGACTTTGTCCTGGGTTAGTTTGAACTCTTCAAGTTTGTTTTTATCTTTCCCCCATTTATTAAATTCCCCTATTATATGAACACTTTTCACACAAACAGGGTCAATTCCGTGTTGTTTCGGATAAAAATAAAATAATTCTTCCATTTTGTCCTTAAAAACTTTTAATTCCTGATTTTTGAAAATTTATTTCTTCATTATATTCTATAAAAATTTTCATTATATTAATTTTTTATTATTTTACTGTTTTTAAAAAAATATTAAAAATTTATTAAATTTTGCAATTTTATGAAGACTTTTTTAAAAAAATGGTGTAAAATTTGTAAATAATCAAACAAAATATCAATTTTTTATCAAATTTTGTTCAAAATCTTCTAAAAACCAATTTATTTAAAAAATAAATCGAGAAGGAAAAGAGAGTTATGGTCGTATCAATTCAAATGGTAAAAAACCGTACAACAAATTTAAACAGAATTGGATTTTCCTCAAGACAAGAAAACTTAAACTCAGGACAGGCTCAAATTTTATTAGAACAGCCTAAGCAAGATAAATTTGTGCGCGAAAGAAACAAAAACAATTTAGTAAGAAACGGCGCAATTACAGGTGCTGTCGTTGAGGCAGGTATAGATGGAGCTCAACTATACAAAAATAATGGACTTGACGGAATGGCTAAAGCACTCAGTAAGAAATTGGATCAACATATTTCTACAGAGAGTATGGGGTTTATTATACTCGGCGCTATTGTCATTTATGCAGGAATCGGTGCAGCAATAGGCTCTATTTTTAAGCATTTAGGCAAAAAAGATAAAGCAGCGTAAAAAAACAATATAAAAAATATAAATTAAACCCGATGTAAATTTTACATCGGGTTTTTAAAAGCTGTTTTGTTAAAACCATGTGAAGTTTTGCAAAGAAAAAGAAATATAAAATAGCAATTTTTTGTCAAATTTTGTTTTTAATCTTATAGAAGCTATTTTATTTAAAAAATAAATTAAAAAGGAAAAGGAAGTTATGGTCGCATCAATACAACCTGCACAAATTAACACAGCAAATTTGAACAAAGTCGGATTTGGAAACGAACATGAAAATTTAACCCCTGAACAACCGCCTGTTTCTTTAGAAACTCCAAAAGATGAATTTGTAAGTGAGAAAAAGAAAAGCCATGCAGTAAGAAACGGCGCTATTATAGGCGGTGTACTTGGTGTTGGTTCTGCTTTTATAAGCCGCGCTCCACTTGTTCCTCTCATCGCAAGGACAGGTGTTTTTGCTGCAATCGGTGCCGGAATTGGCGCTATTGTAAAACATTTCCACAAAAAAGAGAAAGCAGAATAATTAAAACAATATAAAAAAACAAAGAATAAAATAAGGAAAGGAAAAGAAAATTATGGTCGCATCAATTCAACCTGTACAAATCAGAACAGCAAATTTAAACAAAGTCGGATTTGGAAACGAACCGGAAAATTTAACCCCTGAACAACCGCCGGTTTCCTTAGAACCGCCAAAAGATGAATTTGTAAGCGAGAAAAAGAAAAGTCATGCAGTAAGAAACGGCGCTATTGCGGGTGGTGTGCTTGCTACTGGCTACGTTGTTTCAACTCTTTCGGTGAGTAAAGGTCTTACCGGGTTGGCTATGGCACTGACTGATACTTTCGGAAGAGACATTAGTAAAACAAAAGTAGGTCTTATACTGGGTGCTATTTTTCTTGCTACAACCGCAGTAGGGGCTGGAATTGGCGCTATTGTGAAAAATTTCCACAAAAAAGAAAAAGCAGAATAATTAAAACAATATAAAAAAACAAAGAATAAAATAAGGAAAGGAAAAGAAAATTATGGTCGCATCAATTCAACCTGTACAAATCAGAACAGCAAATTTAAACAAAGTCGGATTTGGAAACGAACCGGAAAATTTAACCCCTGAACAACCGCCGGTTTCCTTAGAACCGCCAAAAGATGAATTTGTAAGCGAGAAAAAGAAAAATCATGCAGTAAGAAACGGCGCTATTATAGGTGGTGTTGTAGGTGGTGTTGGTGTTGGTGCAATCCTTCACAAAGTCGGATTTACTGCACTGGCTGAAAAATACGAATCAAAATCAAAAGCAGGTCTTATACTGGGTGCTATTTTTCTTGCTACAACCGCAGTAGGGGCTGGAATTAGCGCTATTGTAAAACATTTCAGCAAAAAAGAAAAAACGGAGTAAAGAAACAATATAAAAAAGTACAAATTAAACCCGATGCAAAATCCTGCATCGGGTTTTTTAAATTTTATAATTTTTTATAAACTCCAGCGCTTCTTCTTTTGTATTAACATCGCCGGAAATCTGCGCTTCATTTAACTCATTTAAAATTTTTCCTAAAATCGGAGACGGCGAAATTTTGAGAATTTCCATAACCTCTTTGCCGTCCACAAGTTTTGGAAGATGCCTCACTTCTTCCTGTGATTTTTTATATTTATCAAGAAGAAAATACAAACCCTGAATGTTTTTTTCAACCACATCTTCGGTAATCTCAACACCTCTTGCACTTAGCCTGTCAGCCATTGCAAGAAGAAGAAGCTCGGGCATGTCATCGCCGATTCTTCTGAACATTCGCATTGTTGCTTTTTCCGAAAGGTTTTCCAGTCCTTCATTTAAAAGCTGTGAAGGATACATGTGATATTTTATGAGTTTTGCGATATATTTCATAGCGTTTTTGCTGAATTTAAGCCTTTTTAAAACGTCTAAAACCATTTCTGAACCGACTTCTTCGTGTTTTATAAATCTATGTCTTCCTTCTTCATCAATATGCCATGTGGAAGGTTTTCCTATGTCATGAAGCAAAGCGGCTAATTTTAGCAAAGATATTGCTTTTATCCCTGATGAAAATTCTCTGTAAAGATGCTCTTTTGCCCAATCAGGAAAAATTTTTATCTGTGACTCAAGCTGCTTAACACTTTCAATAGAATGATCAAGAAGCCCTAAATGATGATGAAGATTGGGAGGCACTTCTCTTTGAGCAGTCAATTCGGGAAAAATTTCATCAAGAAAACCTGAATGGCTCATTAAACAAAGATTTTCTCCGGCAAAATCAGATTCAAAAAATTTAATTAATTCCTGAGATATTCGCTCAACTGAAATCATAATTATTAAAGCTCTATGTTTTTCGATAAGTTTTAAAGTTTCACTTTCGATGGAAAACCCGAGCTGTGCAGCATGCCTGTACGCTCTTAAAATTCTTAAAGAATCTTCAATAATGTTTTTTTCCCCGATTGTGCGGATTATTTTATTATTTAAATCTTCAATTCCATTTAAAGGATCTATTAATACAGATTTGTTTTTCTCAATTTTGCAGGCAATGGCATTAATTGTGTAATCCCTGTTTTTTAAATCTGTCAGAATATCTCGCCCGACACAACCTGCAAAATCCAGAGTGTTTTTTTTATCAGGCATGACAACTCTTGCAATATCATGTTCCTCGTCGAGAAGGACAAAATGCCCGTCAAAAGCTTTTGCGGCTTTGCATGCAAATGCTATAGCTCTTTCTCCTTTTACGGAATAATCTTTATCAAAACATTCTTTATTAAGCAAAACATCTCTTATGTATCCGCCTACAAGAAAAAGTTCCGTTTCTTCTTCGCATAGTTCCAGAAGCTTTTTATTTATTTCTTCTTCATATATTGTATTTAAATTTATGTTCAAAAAAAATCTCCATGGTTTTTATGCACTATTTTTTACTTCTTTTATCCCAAAACCTAATAGTCCTGCAAGTAACGGCAAGAATATTAATAAATGAATTGAGTAATTAATACCTGCATGTTCGGCAAGCAGACCGATAATACTTACGCCAAGCCCGCCAATACCTACCCCGAAACCAAGCATTAAACCTGAAGCCATAGCAGCATTTTTACTTATTATTTCCTGTGCAGCAATAATAGTGACAGAAAACGATGAAAGAAGGGAGGCTCCTGCCATAATCAAAAATAAATACTTAAATGGAGAATTTATTTCTAAAAATAAATAAAAGAAGGGACAAGACAAAATAAGTGAAGAAATAATAACAATTTTTTTACCGAATTTGTCAGATAAGTGTCCGCCGATTATACCTCCTAATGCTCCTGAAAACAGCATTACAAAAACAATATAACTGCTTTCTGATATAGATATGTGTTTTTCTTTAATCAGGTATAAAGGTAAAAAGGCTATCAATCCAAAATAAGTTAAAGACCTGATTGCAACTACGGAAACAATTTTGCTGAGTTCATTCCAGTTTTCTTTTAAAGTTTGAAAAGCTGAAACGGGATTGGCTTTCTTAAAGACTGTTTTGGGCGCGGTAAACCAAAGTAAAACAGCTACTAATAAGCCGGGGATAGCAAAGATCAAAGTCGATTTTAATCCATATGCCTTAACATAAGGCACAACCATTAAAGGAGTAATTGCTATTCCAATATTTCCGAAAGAAATAAATATTGCCTGAGAAAATGCTTTTTTTTCGCCACAAATAGCAGAAACCATTGCGGAAGCTTGCGGATGAAAAGCTGCTGTTCCCAGTCCGGCAAAAGCAGCCAGAATAAATTTAATAGTATAGTTATCAACAATACCCACAAAACTTAACAAAAGTGCTGTCCATGCAGTACCCACATATACCATCCAACGCTGATTTTTTTGATCAACAAGATAACCGAAGAACGGTTGTAAAATAGAGGAAGTAACTGTAAACGCAGAAATAAGATATGCTCCTTTGCTTATGCTCAATCCGGCAAGTACCATAAAAGGCAGCAATGTTTGAATATAATTTGCATACCAGTCATTAAACATATGCGCTAAGGAAACTGAAAATAATTTTCCTTTATTTGAAAATTTTATATTATTTATATATGAATCTTCTTCAGCGATCTCTTCCATAATGATTCTCCATTTAATAATTTTTTGTTAAATTATAATTCATATTCGTATATTATATGCGAAATTGCAACGGTTGCGGCAGTTTCTGCCCTGTAAATCAATTTTCCCAGACTCACTGAAGCAAAGCCTTTTTCGGCAAATTTATTTATTTCTTTGTTGTCCCAACCGCCTTCCGGTCCAATTACAAGCAAAATATCGGCATTTTTATCGATTTTATTTTCGGACAAAAACTGTTTTACAGAAACCGTATTTTCTTTTTCGGAACAAACTATTTTTAAATCGAATCCCTCAAGATTTACAACCTCCTCAAAAGAAGAAACCGGTTTTATTTCCGCCAAATCTCCCCTCTTGCACTGTTTTGCCGATTCATAAACAATTTTTTGCCATCTTTGAATTTTAGAAAGCTTATCTTTTTCAGAATCAAATTTAACCACAGTGTTTTTGCTTACAACAGGGATTATTGTTCTGACACCCAGCTCAGTAGCTTTTTGTATTAAAAAATCCTGTTTTTGGGATTTTATAACACTTTGAGCGAGGGTTATGTTTATTTTTAAGGTTTTATCAGAAAAATATTTATCAGAAATTTTAGCTTCAATTAAATCTGCCTGGATTAAATCGATTTCGGCTTCATAAACAAAGTTTTCGGGCCCTGAAAGAATCAATTTGTCTTTTTTTTTGTGCCTTAAAACATTTGTTATATGGTTAATATCCGACTTATTCGTAATAAAGATTTTATCTTCCCGAATATTTTCTTTTTTTATAAAAAATTGCGGCATTTATGATAATTCCCCTAAAAGTCTAAAATTCAGTTTTCATGCTATTTTCCAGTTTATTACAAAAAAACCTTCTCCACCATAAGTTGTATATTATTAAGAATTATTAAAGATTGTTAGAAATGTTTCGATTAATTAATTGTGAAAAGGAAATTCACAAAAACAGTGGGAGAAAAATAAAATAATCGGGAGGTAAAAAAACAGAGTATTAATTGTGGAGTTTAAAAAGTTTTTTAATCAAATAAAGAAGGTTCTTTGAATTTTCTTTGCGGGTAAATTTATATTCGAGTCAATTACTCTTATTTCGAATAAATTTTAATTCAAAATAGAGATCAAACTAAGTTTTAAAAACTAAATAAAAGCACCAGGCTAAATCCTTGTTAATTTAGCACGGGAGACTTTTTTGTCAAAAATTAAATTAAATTAGGTTACACAGGGAAGTATTTATACAAAACAAGGAGAGTTTCGTATGTCAATTGTAGTAAATAACAACATCGCGTCATTAATTGCGCAAAGAAATTTAGCAAACAACTCATCAAACCTCACAAAATCAATTGAAAGATTATCTTCGGGATACAGAATAAACAAGGCATCAGATGATGCAGCGGGTTTATCTATCTCTGAAAACTTAAGAGGTCAAATCAGAGGAAACAAACAGGCTATCAATAACATTCAAGATGGCGTAAATATGCTTCAGATTGCAGAAAGTAGTCTTTCTGTAGTTAACGAAAACATACAAAGAATTAGAGAATTAACAGTACAAGCAGCAAACGATACAAACGGTTCAACAGAAAGAGATGCTATCTTATCAGAAGTTAGCGCAAGATTACTTGATATTAACAGAATAGCAAAAGCAACCAAGTTTAATAATGTAAACCTTCTTGATGGTTCACAGTCAGTAACTCTTCAAATTGGAGCAAGCTCAGGACTTTCAACAAACACTATTGTTATCGGAAATGGTGTTTTGAATCGTGCCACTATTTCTGCTATAGGAGTAAGTGCAGTAAGTCCAAGCGGTCTTTCATTGTCAGTAACAGGTGCTACATGGGCTGGTACAAGCGGCAACGGCATAAGACTTTATTTAGATACTCTTGATAAAGCATTAAAAGATATTACAACAAGAAGATCCAATCTTGGAGCATATCAAAACAGACTTGAAAGCGCTCTGGGAAACCTTAATGTAACAAATGAAAACATTCAAACTGCCGAATCAAGAATAAGAGATCTTGATATAGCAAAAGAAACAGCAAGTATGACTAAATATCAGATACTTCAGCAAGCTTCAGCAAGCGTTCTGGCACAAGCTAATGCTTTACCTCAGATTGCATTAAAACTGCTCGGATAAACTCAACTGAAAAATAATTTATACACGGACGTAAATTTTATATAAGGAGAAATTAATATGTCAATTACAGCCAGCACAAACGTAGCGTCATTAATTGCGCAAAGGAATTTAGCAAACAACTCGTCAAATCTGACAAAATCAATTGAAAGACTATCTTCAGGGTATAGAATCAACAGGGCATCAGATGACGCAGCAGGTTTAGCAATCTCTGAAAACTTAAGAGGACAGATCAGAGGTAATGCTCAAGCTATCAATAACATTCAGGATGGCATAAACATGCTCCAGATTGCAGAAGGCAGCCTTTCAGTAGTTAACGAAAACGTACAAAGAATTAGAGAATTAACAGTACAAGCAGCAAACGATACAAACGGTTCAACAGAAAGAGATGCTATCTTATCAGAAATTAACGCAAGGTTACTTGATATTAATAGAATAGCAAAATCTTCAAAATTTAATAATATAACTTTATTAGACGGAACAGCTTCGACAAAATTACAGGTAGGAGCAAATTCAGGACCTTCAACAAACACCATTGATATACAAAAAGGCGTACTTGGTAGAGCTACTATTTCCTCTATCGGAGTAACTGCCGCCAGCCCCAGTGGTCTTTCTCTATCAGTAACAGGTGCTAGCTGGGCAGGTACAAGCGGCAATGGAATAAGACTCTATTTGGATACACTGGATGCAGCATTAAAGGATATTTCCAGCAGAAGATCAAACATAGGTGCATATCAAAACAGACTTGAAAGTGCCTTGAACAACTTGACTGTAATGAATGAAAATATTCAAGCAGCAGAATCAAGGATAAGAGATCTTAACATAGCAAAAGAAACTTCAACTATGACTAAGTATCAAATTTTACAGCAGGCTTCAGCAAGTGTTCTTGCGCAGGCTAATCAAATACCAAGCATTGCCCTAAAATTAATAGGTTAAATAAATAAATTATCCTGGAAACACTCCCACAAAATACTCTCCCTGTAGTGGTTAGCTATATGCTAACCCTTTTTTTTTGCAACAAAAAAAGACCTTTTTAGGTCTTTTTTTAAAATGCCCTGGGCCGGACTTGAACCGGCACTAGGTGTGAGCCTAATCGGATTTTAAGTCCGACGCGTCTACCATTCCGCCACCAAGGCATATTTGGCATTTTTAATACTCGATTTATTTATTTTTACTGTGTACACATAATATAATAAACTTTTTTTTAAGTCCATATATTCATTAAAATAAAAATAACACTTATTATCTTGAACAAAAAATGTTTTTTTATGTTAAACTTAAAATTAATTTAAAAATGGGGAAGTGGCCGAGTGGCTGAAGGCGGCACCCTGCTAAGGTGTTATGTGGGCAACTGCATCGAGGGTTCGAATCCCTCCTTCTCCGTATTTTAGTGTATATCAAGAGAACAATAAGTCCTTTAGCCTTTAAAAATCCCGCAAATTGCGGGATTTTTGCATTTTGTGAAATTAAGAGAATTTATTTTCCGGGTTTTTCTCCGATTTTTATACAGGAGTTACGCAAAGTAATTTAAAATATTAAAAATAAAGAATCCTGACTTTCC
>JBAWVS010000014.1 GCA_037147175.1 bacterium | reverse complement strand
TATAGATTGTTTTAATTTTTCTTCGCTTGATGCATCAACTATTCTTATTCCTTTAAATCCTTTTTGATACAAATCTGCTTCAGTTGCCATTTTTTCAGCTTCTTGAAGCATCACACCGGAATTAAAAGAATGAAATTTATCTATAGAAGATAATAATTTTCGGTTATAATTTATTAAAGCTGAATTTGCTCCGTTTTTAACAAAAAACCCCGCTCCTGCTCCAGCTGCTAAGCCTACGGTTTCTTTCAATAAAGAAATGCTTTTAGGATTATTTTCTTTATCTTCTATATTTATGAATAGAGAAGAATTATTTTGGATCGTTGACATTTTTATATCATTTCCCTTTATTTATTGATATAAAAACAAAAAATTAATAAAATTGCTAAAAATTTTATTAATTTTTAAATAATCTCTCTTCTGCCTTCAAGAGCTCGCGCAAGGGTAACTTCATCTGCATATTCCAAGTCTGCTCCCGCAGGAAGTCCGAAAGCAATTCTTGAAACTTTGATTCCCAGCGGTTTAATTAATCTGCTTAAGTAAAGACTTGTTGCTTCGCCTTCTACAGAAGGATTTAAAGCCAGAATAACTTCTTCGGGATTTTCTTTGCCGAGTCTTTCTAAAAGCTCTTTTATTCTCAGGTCATTTGGTGTTATGCCGTCAAGAGGAGAAATTAAGCCTTGTAAAACGTGGTATTTGCCTTTGTATTCTCTTGTTCTTTCAAGGGCGATAAGGTCTTTTGTTTCTGAAACAACACAGAATATATGTTTATCGCGTCTTTCATCGGTGCAGATTTCGCAAGGATTTTCGCTGGACATATTAAAACAGGTTTGGCAATATTTAATTTTTTCTTTTGCATAAAGTATTGCATCACAAAACTTCTGTACTTCGGCAGAAGGGGTTTTAAGAATATGAAAAGCCATTCTCTGTGCTGATTTTGGACCAATGCCGGGAAGCTTTTGAAATTCTTCTATAAGCCTGGCTAAAGGTTTTGTGTATTGCATTAAAATAATCCCGGAATATTCATTCCACCGGTAATAGAACCCATTTTTGCTTCGGTTATCTCGGCAACTTTTTTGTTTGCATCTTTAAGCGCGCCTGCAATAAGATCTTCAAGCATTTCAACTGTGTCTGCATCAACGCTTTCAGGATTATCGGGATTTATAGCTTCAGGTTTGATTTTTATTGACTGAAATTCGTTTTTTCCGTTAAAAACAACTGAAACAACGCCGCCGCCTGCCTCGCTTTTTATCTGAATAGTCCTTAATTCATCCTGAGTTTCTTCCATTTTTTTCTGCATCTGCTGTGCTTGTTTCATCATCTGCTGGATGTTAAAACCTTTCATCATAATTTTTTTCCTCCTCGAATTCTGACAGTAATTTTATTTTAACAGAAGAAGTTTTTATTAGATTATTTTTTTAAAAAAAATCATACACTTGTTAAAAACCTGTTTAAATTTTAAAATTACACTAAACTAAAAAAATGAATAATATATTTAAACAGGTACTTGCGTAAATAATGAGTTTTGCATCTTATCTGACAAATTGCCTTAAGGACGATAAATTGCTGAGGTGGCCCGACAAATGTATGCCTCTCAAGGTTTATGTTGCGCCTTTTCGTTGGTATAAAGAAAAAGGACAGGAATATTTCTATTATGCAATGATAAAAGAAGCTTTTGAAATTTGGAAAAAAGCTTCCAACGAGAAAATATCTTTTGAATTTGTTGATAATCTATATAATTCGCAAATAAACATAGAATGGAAACGTGTAGACAGGTCATCATTAGGGCATTGTTTGTTTAATTTTGATCCTGAAGGAAGGCTATTTTCAGCAGAAATTCAAATTGGTCTTTCGGATGGTCTTATTCATAAGCAGTATGAAGACAAAAACGAGGTCAGACATACTATTATTCACGAGATAGGTCATGCTTTAGGGCTTAATCACAGTCCTTATCCCGAAGACATAATGTATGTCCCCCATCAATACGGTGTAACTTCTGTTTCAAAAAGAGATATTATTACCTTAAAATGGCTTTATAATTTTCCTGTGGGTTCAGCTCAAAAAGATATTCTTCTTCGTTATAAGTTTTCTTCTGCTTATACGCTTGATCACTTAATACATTTTCTTGAGAATCCGAATCAAAAGAAAAATGAAAATTTTCTTCAACAAAAATTGCCTGCGCCTCAACAGGAAAAAGTATTGCATTACGAGCAAGATACGCTTGCGGAGTTTAATAAATACAATTTATCACTGCAAAATATAAATGTTTCTTCAAATATGCAGGAATATTTTAACAAAATAAGAATTCAAAAGGATTTAAACAAGGAATAATGACGTTTTAAATAAAGTAATGTATGATAAAAATATTACAAAAATAAAAATTTCGGGTAGCAAATGAGTAAAGATTTAGAGATAAAGAGGCTTTTTTCAGCTTTTTTAACGGCAGTTTTCCTTTTAAGTTTTAACATGCCCTGTTTTAGTGAAGATCAGGCAATAAATACCCCGACCGAAACAATGTTCCCGAGTTCAGGAAAGCCTATTAACGGAGGAGTTGATTATAATGAGCTTGACGAAAATAAGGATTTGTTTACAGGGCAGGTAGAAGCTGTTCAAAAAGGTGCAAAGCTTAAAATGACCGTATCTAGTGTTATAAACAGCAATTTTCACATAAAAGGCGATGAATTTTTTGCTGAAATAACAGATGATTTTTCTACACAGAGCGGGATAGTGATTCCTTCCGGTACGGTTGCACATGGGGTGGTTACAGAGCTTACGGACAAAAAAAGACTCGGCAGAGATGCTTATATGACACTAAAATTTGATTATTTAATAACTCCCGATAACAGGAAAATACCTATAGTTGCAAGTATGACAACAAAAAGAAACGCTGCTGCTTCTGCAGCAAAAGTAGTTCTTGAGGATACTGCTTACACTGTGGCAGGAGGAGTTATAGGAGGAATACTGGCGTTTAAAGTCCTTGGTCTTGGCGCAACAGTTGCAAGTCATGGATATACTGTTGCAGGCGGAGCAGGGATAGGCGCTCTTATCGGAATGACGGCTTCTCTTGTAAGAAAAGGGCATGATGTTTTAATACAACCGGGTGATGAAATCAAAGTAAACGTAAATGAAAGTGTTGCCCTTCCCGTTATGTCAGAAAAAGCCTTAAGGGATGAGGATCTGGCTCTTGACGGACTTAATGTAAAAATTATCGGATATAATGTCGAAGAAGATCCTTTTGGAGAGTTAAATACTATTACTTTAACTCTTGGTGTAAAAAATAACACTGATAAAACATTCAGTACTTTTGATATGGCACTTTTAAGCGATTATAAAACTGTATATTACGCTTCTCCTTTTGGTGATACAAGCATGTGGTTTACAAAAATAACTCCCAACAGCGAAATGAGAGGGAGATTGTCTTTTTCTGTAGATAATCCAAAGAAAAGGCACTGGCTTGTATTTTATGACAGCAGGACAAGAAAACCTCTAGCCAAATTCTCTCTTAAAAATGCCGAGAGAGAAATAAAAAAACTTTCAAATAAAAAATAAAAAATAAAAAATATTGTTGGCTTATATTACAAAGATGACAGGGGATTCAAAGTAAAAATTTACTGGAACCCTTTGAAAACCATGCAAAAAGCATGTTACAAAATATTACAATTTTTGTTTTGTGACGCAATTTTGTATAAGCAGAATATTTTATATATATATACGATATAGCTTCCTGAACTTACTTCCTAACCTTCCCTTCTAACAAGATTAGAAACCCTGAGTCAAAAACTCAGGTTTTTTTTTGTGGTTTTGACGTATCTTTAGAAATATTTTTTTGATCTTTTGCAACGTCTTTTTTAAGACCTTTATTTAAAATAAACGGCAAGCCAAAGCCAAGTAGTGCTGTAGTAAGAGCAAAATTGCCCCAATACATGGCAAGAGCTGCTCTTTTGTTTACTTTTGAAAGATGGGGCATTGCATTTAATTTTTCGAAACTATTAACATGCATTAAGAAATTCTTTAAGAAACCTGTTTTTTCAAACCCTTCTCTGTTCATTAATTTTGTTTTAAAAATTTCATCACTTATTCTGCCGACAATATTATTCAATATAAAATCACCGGCAAAAAGCATGGCTATTATAAAACTAAACCCTGTAGCTCTGAGTTTTAATTCGTGTTTGTCTCTACAAGCAAGCATATATGAAGGGAAATCACCAAACGCCATAATGCCGAAACAGGCGGCTTTACTAGCATAAACAGCATCTTTGTAATCAAATATATGTGCGTTGTTTTTCAGGAATTTTCCTATTGTTCCTAATTTGTCAATAGGCTTTAAAATGGCTTTGGAAGCTATTTTGGGGATTATTATTGCAGGCAAAATTGGAAATAAAAAAGAAAGTGCCATTTTGATTTTTTTAGTTTTTTCATGGTTCATTGCATTTTTATTGGTGTATTCTTTACCTGCCATTTTAAATTCACCGACATATCCGTTTCTTTTAGTTCTTTTTTCTGTTATATAATTGATTACCCATGGGTTTGATATAGCAAGCAAGCTTGATAGAGCAAATTCCAGAGAAAAAATATGCTGATGGGCTTTTATTAAATTTTCTCTTAGTTTTTCTTTGTCGGGAAAGTTTTTTAAAACATTATTAAAATGAATTGATGCATCTTTAAATTTTGGATTTTTTTCAAGTTCTTCTGCTGTTTTCTTGAAACCTTCAAGCATGTAATCCGCATTTTTTGTTAAATACTTTTTTGATACCCTTAATATAAGTGTTTCTCCGGCATTTTCTGCGATTTTTGAATTTTTTAAAACCTGTTTGTTTATTCTCGGCATAAATATAACAGGCGCGACAAAAGAAGCAAAAACAAACCATACTGCTCTCATCAAACGTTCGATTCTTTCATCTTTATTATTTGCCATTAAGGCAAAAGGCACTTCTACGCCCATTGATTCAATAAATCCCCGATTGAGAACGGCATTTTTCTGAATTTCTGATGTTGTATTATATAAATATGAGTTTTGCCTTATTGGAGTTAACATTAAAACATTTCCATCCGTAGGATTATTTAATCATGCATTTATATAAAACCAAAACACAAAAATAATTGCTGCTGTTTTTAAAAAAATTTTATAATTCTTCACAATTCGGGGGTCTTGACTAAAAATCAAATATACTAAAAAATAAGTCTATTATGATAATAGATTATGATAAACATTCTTTAATTTTTGATAACAAGAGGACCTTAATAAATAGTGCGGCTTTTCATTATTTCAGGTGTCCGGGGATTGATACATGGAGAGACAGGCTTAGTAAAATTAAAGCCTGCGGCTATAATACCGTAGACCTTTATTTTTGCTGGGGTTATCATTCACACAAGCAAGGTGTTTATGATTTTAACGGCATAAAAGATATCAGAGCGCTTCTGGATTTGACGGCAGAACTTGGTTTATTTGTTATTGCAAGACCCGGCCCGTTTATAAATGCCGAACTTTCTCTCGGAGGTCTTCCTGAATGGCTTCTAAACATTCCGGATGTTATCATCAGAAACAAAAAAGACGGGGATTTTATCTATTCAGAGGCGTATATGAAGCCTCTAAAGGAATGGTATTCAAGAATTATTCCGATAATAAACGAATATCATAATATAATCGCTTTTCAGATAGAAAATGAATACTTTACAAATGAAGCAGAACCTGATTATTTGCAGGAGCTTTATGATCTGGCGCGTTCTCTTGGTGTAAAAGCTCCAATATTCCATAATGATGCACTTTCGGTAGGTTTATATTCGGATATTGTGAATATTTATGCTTTTGATACATATCCGACAATTAATTTGGATTATGATTGGAAAAATTTCCCTGATGCCTTCGGTGTTTTGGATAATGCAGAAAGCAACCTGGCTGACTGTTGCGATAATTCACCGCTTTTTATAGCGGAACTTCAGGCAGGCTGGTTTGATAAATGGGGCGGTGCAGGGTATGAAAAAATATGGTCGCAATTTAAAAAAGAACATATAAATATTGTCACAAAAACAGCTCTTTCTCAGGGTATAACAATGTTTAACCATTATATGGGCTGCGGAGGCACTTCCTGGGATAAACTTGCAAGCTCTGAAGTCTATACTTCCTATGATTTTGCGGCGCCTATTTCTGAATCAGGCATCCCCAGAGAAAATTATTACAAGGCAAAAGAAATAAATTATTTTTTAAACTCTTTTAACTTTGCTTCAACAGACTTGATTTCTGATGGAGCAGATATTATGGAAGAAAATATTTTTGTCAGACTCAGGCAGGATAATTTAAATAATTGCAAATGGCTTTTTGTCAGGAATCTAAATAATGAGAGCAATCAGGCAAATCCCAAAAATTTAAAAGTTCTGGATAAATATAATCTGATTATTAAGCCTTTTGATATGAAAATCATGCCTGTTGAGCTGAATTTAAACGCATGTAAAATAGATTTTTCTTCTTTTGAGATTTTTGGCAGAATTAATAAAGATAATCACGAAATAATTTTCTTTATTATTGATGAAAATTCAGAGATTTTTGTTTCTGATTATGAAACTAATTCACAAAACTTAAATTTAAATATTAAATCTACTGATTTAAAAGATTTAGATTCTTTTAAATTTACTAAAAATAATAAAATAACGGAATTTATTTTTATAAATCCTGAAACTGCTGATAAAACATGGCTATTTGATAACAAAGTCCTTATAGGTGCTGATTTTTTAACGAATAATTTTGATAAAGCAGCTTTCAGCAAGGATACAGAAGTAAAAATTTTAAATATCGAGGCAG
The DNA here is from genome assembly GCA_037147175.1 of bacterium. Lineage (NCBI taxonomy): Bacteria > bacterium. The sequence continues at coordinate 46,104 of JBAWVS010000014.1, read as the reverse complement.
ATTTAAAAGAAGAGAATTACTCTCCCGAAATGCAGTTTAAAGCGTATAACCAAGAAATAAACCTGAAAACAAAAACAGTAAAAGCTTTGCAGGAAGAAACTTTGCCTGAATTAACAGGCTGGAAAAGTTATAGCTGCGCTCCTGAAATTGATGTGAATTATGATTATTCAAATTGGGATTGTTTAAGCGAAATAGAGAAATTTGATTGCGTTTCCAATAAAATTTATGACGGTTATATTTGGTACAAAGGCAGTTTTAAAGAGGCTTTTGACCAGATTGAAATAAATGCAAAGCACTGTTATGCTATTTATTTAAACGGAAAACAAATATATGCGCATGATTCGCTTGCCTTTGAGCATGGCAATGAAATTTCGGAAACTATAACATTTAATGTTGATAAAAAGAATTTGAACAAGGCAGGAGTCAATGAATTAACGGTTCTCGTCCAGAACCTCGGATTTGACAAGGGTTTTCAAAATGAAGTCATTATGCCGAGAGGGATATTATCGTTTAAAACAACCTCTTGCTCGCAGCAAATGGAAGGTAAACCCCCTCAGCCTTTGAATGAAACGCAGTTTATGGAGAACAGGCAGGAGTCCCAAAAAGTAATTGAGTGGAAAATAAGAGGCGGCTTGACTCCGCTGATTGAAGAATGGGATTTTGCTCCTGAAAATGATCTTGAAAATGCTTCGGAAAATTTTTATTTAACGTGGCTGAGTGCAAATTTCAGGCTTGAGGAAAATAATAACAAATATAATCCTTTATTTTTAGATTTATCGGAAGCAGTTTTCAACAAAGCTGATATTTATTTGAATGGTAATTTGATAGGAAAATTCTGGAAATCAAAAGGACCTCAGAGCAGGTTTTATTTGCCGGAAGGGTTTTTGGAACCGGAGAATAAACTTTCAATGATAGTATGGAGGAAAGATAATAGTCAAAATAATGAAGACTATGAACAAGCACAATTATATGTTAAAATAAAGATAGGAAATATTAAAACTTTTAGTCTTGTATCTATAGAAGAACTTGTTTGATAGTTTTGAAAAACAAAAAAGAGAGGTTCAACTTGACTATTATCCCGAGCTTTTTACTCAAAAAAATTTACAAAAAGGGTAGTTTAAGGCACATAGAAGAAGGCATTGCCTTTGATTTGAAAAATATTTTAGCTCCGGGACTTATAACAGGGATTAATTTTGTCAAAATTAATGATGATATTTATAATTCTTCCGTTATTCAAATCATAAAATCAGGTGTAGAAACTATAGCCGAACAAATTTCTTCCGAAGATCCCTTGATTGTCAAGCTCAATGAAGAAATTACCTGTGTTATGAAAAGCGGATTGAAATTACAAGAAGGTATAAATAATATAATCGTAGAATTAACAAGCTATGGCGTTGGAAAAGTACAGGTAAACCTTTCTGATACGATCTGATATTATTCAACGTATTTTTAAAATTGTTTTTTTACGTTGTTAAAAAATGCCTGTTTTCTGGCTTTTGAGTCGTCTTCTGCTTGCTGCTCTTTTTCTTTAATCTCTTTAAGTATTTGTTGCGCATCTTTTTTGTAGGCATCGTCAGAGTTATCGAGTATTATAACATTGCCTTTTGATTTGCCTTCTTTTAGCAGATTTTTGACAGCATCGCTGGTTGTTGAAGAATCGTTTCCTTCTATTTTTGTAACTTCTTTAAATTTATCAATTTCTTTTTTGAGATCCTGTTTAAATTCTTTAGATACTGTTTCGGTTTTTAACAAATTATTTCTTAATATAATAATTTCAACTCTTCTGTTTTCTTTTCTTCCGGCTTCTGTATTGTTAGAAGCTGCCGGTCTGCTGTCCGCATAACCTAAAGCACTGAATCTGTCCTTTGAAATGCCAAAATTTTTCATCATATAACGAATTATAGAAGCTGACCTTGCAGATGATAATTCCCAGTTAGAAGGATAAACAGAGGAGTTTATCGGTAAATTATCCGTATGCCCTTCAACTCTTATTAAATGATTCGGGAATTTATTTTTAAGAATAATTCCTATTTTTCCAAGTTGTTTATAAAAATCTTTTTTTATTGTTGCTGTTGATGATTCAAAAACAATACCTCCAAGCAATTTTATTACAAGACCTTTTTCGGTTACTTCTGTCTTGATTCCATTGGTCTCATTTAAATTTTGACTGTCCAGGCTCTTCATTGCTTCTTCAAAATTGGATTCTTCCTGTTTTGCATAAGGTGCATCAAGCATTGGAGGAATCAAATTCTGGTTATCCTGCTGTCCTCCTGAATCCATGACTTTATTACTTTTATTAAGCATACCCGGATCGCCCTGAAGGATAGTAGGAGATGAAGAAAAAGCTTTAGCAAGGGAAATTTTTAAATCTTTGAATTTGGCAAGGTCAATCTGGGAAAGAGCGTAAAGCACAACAAACGTTGCAAACAGTAATGTAATAAAATCGGCATAAGATATAAGCCATCTTTCAAGGTTTACGTGTTCTTCAGCATGTTTTTTTCTTGCCATAATCTTTTTTCTTTCTGTTAGGCCATAGCTTCTTCAGCAGATTTTTTGCCATCATGTGAAGCAGCTGATTCAAGGATAAAAGCCTGAAGCTTTCTTTCAATCAATGCAGGACTTTCGCCGGCTTGAATTGAAAGTATTCCTTCAATCATCATTTGTTTAGCTAAAAAGATGTGATGATCTTTATTTTTAATTTTTGTATTCATTGGAATAAATACTAAATTTGCTCCGATTAAACCGTAAATAGTAGCAACGAAGGCAACAGCAATCCCTGCTCCGAGAGCAGAAGGGTCAGCAAGATTTTTCATTACGTTAATAAGTCCCATTACTGCACCGATAATTCCGAAGGTAGGGGAATAAGCACCTGCTGCTTCCCAAACTTTCATATCACTTGTTGAAGAAGTTTCCATTTGTGCAAGTTGCGTTTCCATCAAATCTCTGACAAGAGAAGGGTCAGCTCCGTCGCTTACTGCTTCAAGTCCGAGTTTTATAAGAGGATCACTTGCGTTTTTTGCTTCTTTTTCAAGGACAATAACGCCTTCTTTTCTGGCTTTTGTTGCATATCTTACGAGTTCTGCAATAATTTCTTTTTGATCAATATGTTGATTAAAAAATACCCTTTTTGTCGCTTTCATTGCAGAAATAAGTTGTTCCTGAGAAAAACTAAAAACAACTGCGCCAAAAGTTCCGCCAAAGACTATAAGCGCAGCAGTCACCTGAATGAGTGACGCAATATCTCCACCTTCCATCAAGAAAGACCCGATAACAAGCGCAATACCGGCTATAGGACCTATTAAAGATGTTAAATCCATATTTCACTCCGTATTTATTTTAAGTTTATTTCTATTAAACCGCATTTTTATTCAAGAAGAATCATACAATTAAATTATGTACATGCGAAGCAAAAGCTTATTTGTTAAGTTCCAGTATAATTTATATTATTAAGCAGGGTAAAAAATAATATATCCGTTTCAATAGTCAATTAGATTATAGATGCAATGTGTAAGAAATTTTGTATATGGTAAAATCTTATGAGAATAATTTATAAGCTCGGGGATATATATAAAAAATGATAGATTTATTGTTAAAAGTTTTGGGAGATCCAAACGCAAGAAAAATTAAAAAAATTCAGCCTACAGTTGAATATATAAACTCGCTTGAACCGGAAATAAGCCGGCTTTCTGACGGAGAATTAAAGGCAAAAACAGCGGAATTCAAACAAAGATTTCAAGAAAGACAAAGATCTGACGATCCTCAAAGAGATAAAGCCCTAGAAAAAGAAACTCTCGATGGTATTCTTCCTGAAGCTTTTGCTGTAGTGAGAGAAGCAGGAAAAAGAACCCTTAATATGCGTCATTTTGATACGCAGTTAATAGGCGGAATAGTCCTTCATCAAGGACAAATTGCAGAAATGAGAACAGGTGAAGGTAAAACACTTGTCGCAACTTTACCTGCATACTTAAATGCACTTACAGGCAAAGGCGTTCAGATTGTTACGGTAAATGATTACCTTGCAAAGCGTGACAGCGAATGGATGGGTAAAATTTACAAATTTTTAGGTCTTGAAGTAGGACTTGTTCTTTCAAATATGGCAGAAAAAGACTTTGAAAAAAAGAAAAAAGCTTATCAGGCAGACATTACTTACGGTACAAATAATGAGTTCGGATTTGATTATTTAAGAGATAATATGTCGGGAAGCCTTGAACAATGTGGACAAAGACCTTACAACTTTGCAATCATAGATGAAGTCGATAGTATTCTTATTGACGAAGCCAGAACTCCTTTAATTATAAGCGGAAGGCTTGAAAAATCTGCTGAAACATATAAAATAATGGCAAAAATAGCCCCTCAGCTTGAAAAAAATATTCATTATGAAGTTGAAGAAAAAAACAGAAACATAATTTTTACAGAAGACGGCATAGACAAAGCTCAAGAACTTTTAAACGTTCAGGATATTTTTGATGCTTCAACACAGCTTGCCCATTATCTTTTACAAGCTTTGAAAGCAAAAGAGCTTTTTATGAAAGATACTGATTATGTTGTAAAAAACGGTGAAGTTATTATAGTTGACGAATTTACGGGAAGAATGATGGAAGGTCGCCGCTGGAGTGACGGGCTTCATCAGGCTGTTGAAGCAAAAGAAAACGTCAAAATTCAGGATGAAAGCCAGACGCTTGCAAGTATTACATTCCAGAATCTTTTCAGGCTTTATCCGAAACTCTCGGGGATGACAGGTACTGCTGTTACCGAAGAAGCGGAATTCGGCAAAATATATCATCTTGAAGTAACACAAATCCCGACAAACAGAGTTGACATAAGGCAGGATCTTCCTGATGTTATTTACAAAACAGAAACACAAAAATTCAAGTCTCTTGTTCTGGAAATTGAAGACCTTTATTCGCAGGGAAGACCCATACTTGTAGGTACAATCAGTATCGAAAAATCAGAGCTTTTATCGGGAATGCTTAAGGCAAAAGGGCTTAAACATAACGTATTAAACGCAAAACATCACGAAAAAGAAGCGACAATTATAGCACAGGCGGGAAGATACGGGGCTATTACAATAGCAACAAACATGGCAGGTCGAGGAACTGATATTATTCTCGGAGGAAACCCTGAATTTCTTGCAAAAGAAATGCTTGAAGGTGTCAACAAAGAAGAAATTTCTTCTGAAGAATACGAAAAACTTAAAAATGAAGCTCTCGATAAAGCTTACCTGATTACGCAGGAAGAGCATGAAAAGGTTGTTAATGCCGGAGGTCTTTGTGTCATCGGTACAGAAAGGCATGAATCAAGGCGTATTGATAATCAGCTGAGAGGAAGAGCAGGAAGACAGGGCGATCCCGGTTCTACAAGATTTTTCCTTTCTCTTGAAGACAATTTGATGAGAATTTTTGGCGGGGACAAAATTAGCGGCTTAATGAACATGCTTAATGTAGAAGAAGATATGGCAATAGAAGCAGGTATAGTAAGCAAAAGTATAGAATCAGCTCAGAAAAAGGTTGAAGTATACCACTTTGACATAAGAAAACACGTTCTTGAATATGATGATGTTATGAATAGACAGAGAGAACTCTTCTATGCGCAGAGAAGAAAGGTTCTTGAAGGCGGAAATATCAATGAAGATATTATTCATATGATTGAACAGGAATTAAACAGGATTATGTCTGTTTATATCAGTCCTGAAACTCCTTATCTGGAATATGACGACGAAACGCTCAATTCCCTCTTAAAAGCTATTCATTCAGTTATTCCGCAGCTTTCAAATCTTTCTCTTCAGGATGTAAAAAACATTAAGTATTCTGATTTGCTTGAAAAACTCAAAAATATGACGATTTCCGCTTATGAAAATCATGAAAATGACATAGTGGCTTTTTATAACAAAATTATGTTAGAAAACCATGACGAAGGGGAATATTCATTACAAATACCGGGCTCTGAAAACAGTGTAATGAGAATGCTGGAAAGAGATACTCTCCTTAGAATCATTGACAGCAAATGGATTGACCATTTGCATAATATTGATATTTTAAGAGAAGGCATAGGGCTGCGGGCATACGGACAGAAAGATCCTCTTATAGAGTATAAAAGAGAAGCTTTCGACCTGTTTAATGATATGATGCATGAAATTCAGAGAGAAACCGTTGCACATCTTTTCAGGACAAAATTTGAAGTTCAGGTTGTGCATATGCAGGAAGAACCTTCTGATGTGATAGAAACTCCTCTTTCAAGGGCTGCTGAGAATTTTGTACCTGCCTTTTTGACTGAGAATCTTATAGCTTCCGGTGAAAAAGTTGGAAGAAATGACCCGTGTCCTTGCGGAAGCGGACAAAAATTCAAAAAATGTTGTGGTGCAAACAGTAACGTTTTATAAGGAAAATATATGGAATGCAAAACCGCAAAAAATATCCAAAACTGCACTTGCAGCTATGACGGGTGTTCAAGAAAAGGTATTTGCTGCGAATGTGTAGCTTATCATCGCAGCAAACAAGAGATTCCTGGCTGCTTTTTTCCTCTCGATGCAGAAAAAAGCTGGGACAGGTCAGTAAAGAATTTTGTTAACAGTTATAAATAACCCGAATTGCTAAATAGTCGAAATCTAAATGAATATTGGTATTGTCATTTTGAGGGCTAACAGGAGCGTGAAAATCTATCTGATTTTATACCTATTTAAAGCCTGAATAGATTGCCGCGTCAGCTCTTCAAGCTTCCTCGCAATGACAGATTGATTAATTTATTTAGCCGTTCGAATTGACTTTAGCCCCCTCTCTCAAGGAAGGGGCTAAATAATGATTTGACGAATACGTATTTAAAAAGGGCTATAGTCCAAATACTTTTTTTAGGGGATGAATCGACCCTGTGCATGGGTTAATCTCTAAATACATGTTTTTATGCCCAATTTGAATTTGTTTTCGGGTATGAATCAGGTTAAAGGTTACCGCTCTGAAAACAGGAACCAAAAACGAGGACGATAATTGGTATAAAAGTAAATTTGCGGGTCGAGGTTAATGGGTGAAAGGTTTTAAATTTAGATTGCAGAGTGTTCTTGATGCACGGCAAAAAAAACTTGAGGATTGTCAGCTCGGGTTTGCAAAAGCTCAAAACAAACTTCACTGCGAAAATCTTGTGATGGCAAATATTGTTAAAGCCCTTGATGAAACAAATTTAAGTTTAGAGGAAGTTTTAAAAGCAGGGAATATAGATAATACAATCATCTTAATTCATCAAAATTATATATTTACACTTAAAGAAAATATAAAAAAGCAAAAAACAATCATAGAACAGGCAGAAAAAGAACTCGAAGAAAAAAATCAGCTTATGTTAGAAGCACTAAAAGCAAAAAAAGTTATGGAAAAGCTAAAGGAGAAAGCACTAGACGAATTTAAAGAAAACATAAACAGGCATGAAATGTTATTAATCGATGAAATTGCAACAGGCAGATATGCAAAGCAGGGGTAAAAATTATTCAGCCAGGTCGGGGATAGGACAACAAAATTCGGGGATTTATTTTATAGAGGGTTATAAATGGCTATTGAGAATTTAATTGATACTGTTAAATTTGATTCAAATACTAAAAATAATGAATATACGCAAAAAAATTATTCAAAAGACAATAGCAACGGTTTTTTAAATATTTTTGAATCGACTAATAAAAGTTTTAACTTTTCCTTTGATAAAACAGAAAAGTTTTCACAAAAAAACTTAAATCAATATAGTAAAAACTTAAATTTAAAGGGGTTTAAGTCTGATTATGAAAATTTTCACAATAAACTTGCCGATAACAAAAATATTGATAATTCAATAAAGAAAGAAGTCTTCTTTAAACTTAAAGAAGAGAAAAAAGATGCAGATATCGAAGCTAAAGATACTGTTTCTGAAACCAAAGAAAACCAAAAGGATGCTGTTTCTGAAGTTAAAGAAGAAACAACAAGTTTAAATCAGCAGGAAAATAATAATACTGAGACAGTTGCCGAAAATATTAATTTAAATCAACAAGAACAGATTCAAACGGCATTGCAAAATACTGATGAAGCTAATGTTTCGTTGCCGAAAAACAATACAGCGGAACTTAAGACTGCTAATTTAGAAAAAACTTTGCCTGAAGAATTAACCACACTTCAAAAACAAATTGCAAACGAAAAAATAACGAATAAACAGGCAGAAAATGTCTTACAACAAAAATCTACAGACGTTGAAGAAGAAACTTCCAAAGATCAGCAGCAAATAAATAAAATAAATCTTGAAGAACTTAAAAAAACAGATACAAAAATCATCGATCAAACTGTAAAACAAGATCAATCTAAAAAACCGGAGATTTTGGCTTCAGAAGATGTTTTAAATAAGCTTAATGCCATAGATAAAACTCAAATTAAACAGCCTCATTCCGAAAATTTAAAACCTGTTTCTGAAAAATTGGCTGATACTATTAATAATGAAGACGCAAAACCTGTTATAACAAATATTCAGGTTCAAACCAACTCTTCAAAACAGGATTCTGACGGTCAAAACCAAAAACAAAACCAGCAGGAATTAAAATCAAATATTAGTCAGGTTCAGGTTATATCTTCAGATGAAAATAATTTGCAAAAAATCGATCTTCAAAAAACTTCTCAATTTGATAAAATTTTAAACACAAAACAAACACAAACCCCTGAAAATTCTGTTCTTAACCAGCTTAAGGATAAAATTTCGTCAGATATATCAACAAATAAGTCTCAAGTTTCGATTGTGTTAAGACCTGATAATCTTGGCAAGGTAAATATTAATCTTGTTTCGCAGAACGGGGTCTTAACAGCTCAAATTACCGCAGAAAATACTCAGGTTAAAGATATTTTAACCAAAGGTCTTGAAACCTTGAGGCAAAATATGGCAGAACAGGGAATTAATGTTGGCAAAATGGTTGTTAATGTTCAGGAGTCTTCTTCATCTAATCAAAATATGAATTCTGAGGAGAATCAAAAGAACTTTGAACAGGCAAATTCAAATACATCAAACATGAATTATCAATCTGATAAGCAAAAGCATTCAGGAGAAAGTTCTTCAGCGTATTTAAATAATGCATCATATGAGTTTAATGAAGAATCAGAAAATGAAACAGGTGACTCAGTCGGAGAAAATAAAGTTTTCCACTCAGGAACAGTTGATTACAAAATATAATAAATATAACGGAGGCAGGGGGTTTTATGACATCAGCAATAGACATAACCAATTCTTTAACAACTTTACAAAATAATACGGCCGCAGTGCAGGCTCAAAAAAATGCCAAAACCGCAGGAAGTTCTGACATGGGACAGGATGCATTTTTGCAGTTGTTAATGGCTCAGTTGAAAAATCAGGATCCTTTAAATCCTACAGACAGTAATCAGTTTATGTCTCAACAAGCTCAATTTACCCAAATCAGTGAGCTTCAAAAGCTTAACAAGTCGGTGACGTCATCCAATCAAATGATGCAGGCAAGTACTCTTATCGGAAAAGACGTAAGTTTAACTGATCCGAATGATACTAAAAAGACAATTTCGGGAACGGTAAGCGAAGCTAAAATTAATTCAAGCGGGGCAAGTGTTGTGGTAAACGGAAACGAATACCCGCTAAATAATATTTTGAGTGTTAAAGAAGCAAGCACAAGTTCTACAAGCAGCGGAGCCAGCAGCGGTTAAATATATAATGCGATAAAAAATAATAAAATTCTGGAAAATAATATATAAAAGGGGAGGCTTTAATGTCATTATTTACAACAATTTCGGGTATCACAAACAACCAGTCGATGTTAGATGTAATCGGGGATAACCTTGCAAACATTAACACAACAGCTTTTAAATCAAGTAAAATGAATTTTGCAAGTATTTTTTCAAATACTATTTCTGCAGGAGGAACCCCAACGACTACAAGCGGAGGAGTTAATCCGAAACAAGTCGGATTGGGTGTCACGATAGCTGAAATAAGTCGAAATTTTACAAGAGGAGCTATTCAATCCACCGGAAAATCCGCTGATTTAAATATTCAGGGTGAAGGGTTCTTTACTGTTGTAGATCCTTCAGGCAAAATGTTGCTTACAAGAGCCGGAAATTTCTCTGTAGATTCCGGAGGAAATTTGGTTAACGCTGTTGGTTATAAAGTTGCAGGCACTGCCAGTACAACAAGTTCAACAGGAAGTGATACAACTATTAATATACCTACTTCTTTAGTTCTCAATGAAACAAACGTAATTTCCGATGGAACCACGGCTGTAACAGGTGGAACAACTGCATCCCCTCTGCAATTTACTGTTACTGTTAATGGAACAGCAAAACAGGTTGATGTTCTTAAAACTGATACAATGCAGGATATAGTAAATAAAATTAATTCGAAACTTACATCAAGTACAGCGACTTTAAGTTCAAATAAAATAGTGATATCAGGATCTGATACAGTAACATTTGGCAATGCAGCCGACACAAGTAACTTTGCAACGGTTGCAAATTTTACCGGTTCTTCTCCTACGTATACCAGCGCAACATTATCTGATACTCCGAAAGTAGATATAGGTGAAGCCAGCGCAGCAGGTTCCGCACTGCCTAATACTTATACAGTGTCTTCTTATTCTATACTTAATGACGGAGCAATAGAGGTTTCTTATTCAAACGGAGCAAAGCTTAGCGTTACAGGTGAGCCGTCAAGAACTTTAAAATATGTTTCATCAGGAAGTAAAGAAGTTTCGGGAAATAATGTTACTCAGTCAGCAGGGAATTTTATTGATCCGGCACAATTACAACTTCAGCTTGCCCAAGTAGTTAACCCTAAAGGACTTGAAGCAATCGGAGGAAACCTTTTTTCAATCAATTCCGCAGCAGGAAATCCCAGTTTTGCAATAGGCAGATCAGGAGGGCTTGGTTCTATTGATTCAGGATCTCTTGAAACCTCAAACGTGGATTTGCCGACAGAATTTGCAAATATGATTCTTGCACAAAAAGCTGTTGAGGCAAACAGCCGAGCTTTTTCCGTTCAAAACCAGATAATGGATACTATTGTAAACCTCGGAAGATAATGAAAGTCATAATTAAGCAAATAAGCTGCCTTTTTCTCATCAGGCAGCTTATTTGTAATTTTGTTTTTTAATATATATGCAAAAGCCTTAAAAGTTTGATAAACTTAAATATACCTATTCTAATTAGTATGGTTAAATCAGGAAAAGAGATTTTTATGGAAAGAAAAAAAGGTTTTACACTTTCAGAAACCCTTATTACCTTAGCTGTTTTAGGAATAATAATTGCGGCTACAATACCTAATCTTATAAATACAACGAATGAACACAATTATGTTAACGGTTTAAAAAAAGCATATTTAATACTTAAAACGGCTACCAGCCAAATAATGACTGATAACAGCGGAACGATGCTTAAAATCGCAGGTAATTCAAGTGAATTATTAGATAAATATTGTACAAGATTAAATTGTGTAAAAAAATGTTCTATCGGAACAAGTGGTTGTTTTTTTAGTCCTAATGTAAATAATCTTCAAGGAAATTATTTGGGTTGGGATATAATGATTGTTCCGACAGCTATATTATCTAATGGCATGCTTATTGCGATGTCCTTAGCAAATCCTAATTGTACAGGCGGTGTTGATAATAGCTACGTAGATAATGGAGTAAATATCGCTTGCGGATCTTTTTGGGTTGATGTAAATGGATTTAATCCTCCAAATAGGTTTGGAAGAGATGTTTTTATCTTCAGAATAACCAGTAAAGGTCTATTCCCTGATGGTTTAAAAGGATTTACTCCCTGGAGTACTTATTGTGATACTTCATCTATTGATTCAATTAATGGAGTAGCATGTTCAGGAAGAATCCTTACAGAAGGTACGATGAACTATTAGATGTTTTGTATATTAAATTAAAGATGTATTAAACAATGAATTTTTTTATGATGAGGAATTTATAAAAAATGCAAAAACAAAAAAAAGTTTATTACAGTAATGCTTTTACTCTGGCAGAAGTTTTGATAACATTGGCTATAATGGGTACAGTAATGGCCTTGACTATTCCTACTTTGTTTCAAAGTACCAATCAGGCTTCTTTTATCGACGGGCTTAAAAAAACTTACGGGATTCTTGATACAGCCACAAATCAAATTATGTCAAACAATGCAGGTACCTTAATAGGTGCTTTTACGAGTTCAACTGATGCAAGGGACAATAAATATGGCAATATCCTTGAATACAATAAAACATGCTCAGTTGGTAGCGTTGTAGGAAATTGTTGGGCAAATTTTACCGGCAAATTATCGATTGGAGCATCGGTAGAAAGTTTTGATGCTAATACAAATTATCAGGGAGCAGTTCTTGCTGACGGAACTTTTTTGCTTTTTTATATACCAAATACTTCATGTAATGGAACAGGTGTGAGTTTAAATCTTCCTTATGCGGCCACGGACAAAATTTTATGCGGTTATATAGTTGCGGATGTTAACGGTTTTAATGGACCAAATATTATTGGCAAGGATATTTTTATGTTTTTGTTAGGTTCAAACGGTCTTTATGCCGGAGGAGAAGCCCATACTATTTATAATGCAGCCGGCAATTGTAATACTAAGAATACATTAAAAGATGGTTATGGGTGTGCCTCCCAAGTTCTTAACAGGCAGGAGATAAACTATAGTACATAATAATTAAGTATAATTTCCCATGCATAAAACAGAAGTCGTTAAAAAGGAAAATGATTTTATGAATAAAACGTCAAAAAAAGCTTTTACCCTTGCTGAAATGGTTGTATCTCTTGCCATATTAGGCATATTGGCAGCTTTAACCATCCCGACTTTTTTTGTAGGCGGTACTTCCCAAAAAAATCAATATGTAAACGCATTAAGGAAGCTTTATACTGATTTTGATTTTGCCACGCAGCAAATAAAATCAAATAACTCGGGAGTAATGGAAAATGCGTGGAGTACAACTGGTAATGCAAATGATAATTTAAGAAATTTATATTCAAGATTTTTAAAAATCACACAATTATGTAATGCCGGAGCTGCTCATACAAATTGTTGGTCGGCTAATTATTATAAATTTGACGGAAGCGCAAACGGTTTAGATTTGAGTACATATTCAATGGCTGTTTTGAACGATGGCTCAATGTTAGCTTTTAAGGCTTTAAGCACCGCATGCACAGATAGTACTGTTAAAGATTCCGGTTCGAATAATATAGCCTGCGCTGAAGTTGACGTTGATGTAAACGGTTTTAATAGACCTAATCGATTTGGTGTGGATATCTTCCGATTTTTTATAGTTAAAGTCGTTGATCCAACTAACACAAACAGAGACATCAATAGTAAAATTATTTTCAACGGAGATATTGGGACAAAAAATACGGCTGTTTCTTATTATGGAGCAAATGATTGTCCCCTCAATGCTTATAATGGCGGATTAGAATGTGCCGCAAAAGCACTTCAGGATGGAAAAATGTTGTATTAGTCTGATTCTTAATGTTGAAGAATATATGCTTCATCATAAGTTAATGAATTACTGGTTTCCACAACAACTTTTCCTGTTGCAGTTACATATATGTTAAAAATATCTTGATTAGCCTGAGGTGTATTTGTATTTGAGCCCTTGTTCATTCCGTTAACATCAACGCTTATTTTTACGCAGGTGTTTGTACTTGTATCAATGCCTGTAGAACCGGTATTACAATTTCCTGTATTAAAACCGGAAGCGGCTTTATCTGCTACGGCAGAATGTAAATTATACCAATTCATTGCATTTGTTGTTGAAGCATCAGCATTTGTTGTATTCGGACTGCCTACTGTTACGGTAGGTGTGACAGCAGCTGCGGCAGTACAAGTTATTGTTCCTACAGTGTTTAACTTTGCAAAAAAGTTTTTACAAAAACATTCTCCATTTGTTAAGTCTGTCGCAGAACAATTAGCTGTTCCACTTGCCGCACTGCTAAGATCCCCGCTCGGATAAAGAGAAGTGTCATTTATGAGTTCACTTGTAACTTCTTCTACGGTATTATACGCTTTTTTAAACAAGGGCGCTGTATCGTTTGTTGATTGAATAACGGCAGGAATTGATAAAGCCATAATTATTCCTATTACAGCCATTGTAATAAGGGTTTCAGCAAGTGTAAAACCTTTTCGCATTTATCTACTCCTTTTTATAAGTTTTAAGAATTAAATCCGGCAATTTTGAAAGATACAATAATCTTAACATATATTAAAACTCTGCTCAATCTATTACGTTTTTAGAATTTGAATTTTATTGTTTTATAATTAAAAAATCATATTATAAAGGAAAAAAAATGCCTTTAACAAAACCGCAAAAAACAATGATACTCTGCTCTGCTTTTATTGCAGGAATTGGAGCATATTTGCTTAATTTAATTCCTTTGCTGGTTATAGTTTTTGTTTTATTAATTTCGATTCTTGCCTATAAAAAAGTCTTTTCAATAAAATTTTCTGTATTATGTCTTATAATTGTTGTTTTTTCGGTATTTTATTGTGGTTTAAGAACTCCAAGACCCGATTCATTATGTAAGCTGGCTCCTAAAAGTGTTTATTTAAAGGGCAGGGTAATAGCTGAACCTAGCTCAAAGTCAATAAACAAAACAAAATTTGAGTTTAAAGTTTATTCATACAAATTTAAGGATAATTGGAAACCAATAAAAGCTAAAACCATTGTAAATATTTATGATAAAGAGAAAAAATTCAAAAAGATTCTTATAGGGGATATTTTAGAAGTTAAAGGATTTGTAAAACTTCCTTTTGAGGCGACAAATCCCGGACAGTTTGATTATAAAAATTATCTACAAAATCAGGGTGTTTTTACCATTACAAATGTAAAATATAATGATTTCAATATTATTGAGCATCCTAAAGGGGGTAAATGGTTATTAATACAGAGTTTGAATAAAATAAAAAACAAAATTATTCTTGAAAATTCAAAATATATAAAATCACCTAAGCTGGAAGTGCTTGAAGGAATGGTTTTTGGGGATTTTGCGGTTCCTGCTCCCGATGAAATAAAACAGGAATTTATGAAATCAGGTCTTTTGCACTTGCTTGCAGCTTCAGGAATGAACGTGAGTTTTATTTTTGGAGCATGGTTTTTTATTGCGTCAAAGTTAAGAATTTCTTACAAACCCAAGATGATTACAGGTGCAATTCTGGTAGTTTTCTATTCGCTTTTGACCGGTTTACCTCCTTCTGTAATGCGTGCGGCCGTTATGGCAGAATTTCTTATTCTGGCAAAATTGCTTGACAGAAAAGCGGACACTTTAATTATTTTAGTCTTTGTATGCGCTCTTATGCTTTTAATTAACCCTTTGCTGCTTGCAAATATAAGTTTTCAGCTGTCTTTTATAACAACTTTCGGTATTTTGTTATGCGTTACGCCTCTTTTAGAAAAATTAAATCCTATTCCCGAAGCAGTATCAGGAGTTGTTGTAGTTCCTCTTGTTGCGCAAATTTGGGCATCACCGATTCAAATATTTCACTTTAATAATTTTTCAACTTATTCGTTATTAGCAAATATCCTCGTTGTTCCTTTTGTCGGGATTATAACTTTTTTGGGATTTACTGGAAGCGTTTTTAGCTTTGTACCCGTGATAGGAGGAAATTTATGCCTGATTTTCGATAAAATATCTGAGCCTTTTATAGATATTATTCTTTTTATTTCAAAATATGTTTCCAATCTTCCTCATGCTCTTTATTACCTTGCAAAACCTGATGTTTTTGCAGTCATAATTTTTTACGGCTTTATTATTGCGTTATTATTTGTAATTAAGGCAAATTTTTCTTCTAAAAAATTAAATGTTGTGTCTTTAATTTTATTTTTAAGTTTATTAATTTTTGTTTTTAAAGATAATTTTGACAGAAAACTTGAATTTGTTTTTTTTGATGTAGGACAGGGCGATGCTATTCTTGTTCATACTCCGAACAATAAAAATATTTTGGTTGATACGGGTCCAAACGGGAAATATATTCCTGCTAAAACTTCTATTGTCCCTTATTTAAGGGATAGAGGAATTATAAAGCTTGATGCTGTTGTCTTAACCCATCCAAATAGCGATCATGTCGGCGGAACTCTTGAAATACTTGATAATATTAAAGTAAACGAGATTCTTCATAACGGGTTGAGGGAAAATTCAAAAACATGCCTGAAAATAAAAAATTATTTTCAAAAAAATCATATTAAAAACAGAATTTTATACGACGGTGAAAACATAAATTTAGACAAAGATGTAAAGATTAAAGTTATAAGATCTTATAAAAAATACAAAAATAATGAAAACGAAGACTGTATTATTTTATACATTTTTTATAAAGATTTTTCATCAATTTTAATGGCAGATAGCGAAGCTGATTCGCTCTATGATATTGAAAAATATGTAAAAAAACCTGTAAATATAATAAAAATAGGTCATCATGGAAGTTATAATTCCTTAAATTATAATTTTCTTGATTATTTAAAACCTCAATTAGCCGTAATTTCAGTTGGTAAAAAAGGTTATATGTATGGACATCCAAACGGTAAAATTTTAGAAGAATTAAAAGAATTTAACGTTAAAACTTTCAGGACAGACAGGGATTTTGCGGTGATAATAAGTTCGGATGGCGAAAATTATGTTTATAAAACTTTTAAAACGCAAAAAAGTCGCTGAAAATAACGACTTTTTTAAATATCTTTCCAAATAATACTATCAAATTTGAAATGACAGTTTGTTTTTATTCTTCATTTTCTTCATCAGAAGTTTTGGATTTTCGTCCTCTTCTGGAAAGTTTTATTCTGTTTTCTTCCTGAACTTCAGGAGAAATATTTAATTCATTGGCTACTTTGCTGATGTGAACCAGATAGTCAGCCGGAGGAATGTTTTGTTGTTTCAGCAAATGAACAATAATCTTGATTCCTGCAAGATTAATTCCAAGTTCTCTGGTCAAGTACTGAATAAACTTTCCTCTTTCAATATCATTAAAAGAATAAAGTCTTCTGTTTTTAGGAGATCTTGAAGGCATTAAAATCCTTTCGTCATCATAAATTCTTAATGTTCTTTGATGAACTTTCAATAAGTCTGCCACAACACTGATAGGAAACATTGGTTTTTCAGGGTCTAATCCCTTTGAGTCTTGTGCTTGAGTTAAATTAATTGTCATAGATTCTGTTCTCATTTCTCACTACCTTATAATCCCAAACGGTTAAATTTGTTTATTTATTATTACCTCTGTTTTTAACATAGCATTATTTAATATTCTTTTTCAAATTTCCGTATTTTAGTTGTAACGAAAAATTACAAAATTTATAAATTAATAGTCATTTTAATAAAACGCGTTTTTATTTATATTTTATTAACAACACATATTATATAAATTCCTTGAAATGTTTATAAAAAAATAATAATATTACAGATAAATTATTAACATATAATAATTATATTGTCGACAGTTTTTAATTTAAGATTATTAAATCATAAATAAATAAAAAACATAATAACCTGATTAATCAACTGTATAACGCTAAAAAGCCTAAAAGAATTAATATTAATATAGGCAGTAAATAATATAATACAAAAATATTTTTAAAAAAATCTGCCGGTTAATTTAAGTAATAATAAAATTAATATTTATATAATATTGTCAAATAATAAATCTGATAAGGTATAAAATCTTGATATTTAAAAGAATAAAAATAAAAAATCACAGTAAAATCGGTGTTATATGTTTAAATAATTCCGAGAATTTAAATATAATTAAATCAGATACTTTTAATGAAATAAATTTTGCTCTGGATGCTTTTGAAAACGATAATAATATTAAAATAATTCTAATAAAAGCTGCTTGTGGAAAATCAAAAACAGGAAAAAAAGTTTTTTCTGCCGGAGTGAATCTTAAAGAATATGATGAAAAGTTTGAGCTTTTTGATAAAAATCCAAATGAATTTAAGAATTTGTTAAAAAAGAACAGAAAACTAATGACAAAAATTGAGGAGTCTAAAAAACCTGTAATTATTGGCGTGGATGGGATTGCATGCGGTGGCTTTTTTGAGCTGGCACTTGCTTGCGATTTAATTCTTGTATCAGAAAAAGCTTCTTTTAAATTAAACGAGGTCAATATCGGCTTAATTCCAGGCTATGGAGGAATAAGCAGATTATTAAAAATAGTCGGAAAAAACAAAACTTTTGAAATTGTCTCAACAGGTAAAGAAATAACTCCTAAAAACGCTATGGATTTAGGGATTGTGGCAGAAATTTTTAATGATTCGGATTTTGAAGAAAAAGCTATGGAATATTGTGAAAATTTAGCTGAAAAATCTTCAAATTCTCTTTATTTAATAAAAAATACTATTGATCAAGTCTTAAAAAAGACTGCTGTCGAAGAAACAGAGGTTGAAAACTTCTTAAAAGCTTTACAGTCAGAGGATTCCAGAGAAGGTATAAAATCTTTTCTCGAGAAAAGAAAGCCTGAGTTTAAATAATGATAAATTTTGATTCACTTTCACTAAAAGCCTTAATAAGCGAGATAGAACCGATTTTGACGGAAGGGCGTGTCCAAAAAGTTCAGCAGCCTTCTAAAAATGAAGTTTTGTTGACTATAAGAGCTTTGCGACAAACTCATAAGCTTTATATATGCGTTGACCCCAAATATCCGCATGTTTCGCTTTTGAGTCTCGAAGGAGAAGAGTTAAGAAATATTGAAATTCCTCAAAAGCCTCCTATGTTTTGTATGCTTCTGAGAAAACACATGGAAGGCTGTAAAATCAATGCTGTTACGCAGCCTGATTATGAGCGAATACTTGAAATCAAATTTGACAGTTATAATGAACTCGGGGAAAGAACTCCAATGATTCTTTCCTGTGAATTTATGGGCAAACACAGCAATATTATTTTGTATAACTATGATAATAACGTGATTCAGGGCTGTGCGCATCCCGTAAGCCACGAAAAAAGCAGAGAAAGAGAACTTGCAGGAGGTTTGCCGTATATTTATCCCCCAAAACAGCATAAATATGACTTTATTACGTTAAGCAAAGAAAAGTTTTCGGAGTGGGCAAAAATTATCGATATGCCGATAAATATTTGGCTTAACGAAAAATTTGGATTTATAAGCAAAGCTCTTGCCACTGAATTTTGTAATTTTCTCGGGATAAATATTGAAAAAGACAAAACATCGGCTGTTTCGCAGGAAAAAATATCTGATTTATATGATTTGATAACTGAAACAATAAATTTTGATAACATTAATCCTTCTATAAGCGAAGATAAAAAATATTATTCAATTACAGGTCTTGATAAGTCGATAAAATGGAGATCAGTAGATTCTGTAAATGCAATGATAGATTTGTATTTTGGTCATCAGGTTTTTAATGATAATTTTACAAGACTTAAAAATTATCTGGCAGGTATTCTTAAAAAAGAGCTTAAGAAGCAAGAAAAGCAGTTGCTTTCATATTCTCATGCACTTCCTGAAAATAATAATGAAAAACAGGAAAAATACCGTCAATATGCCGATCTTATAATGTCGAATCTCTATAAAATTATGCGTGGCGATGAATATGTTGAACTTGAAAACTTTTTTGACGAAAATAAAATCATAAAAATTCCCCTTGATAAGATGCTTTCTCCTAACGCAAATGCCCAAAAGTATTATAAACTCTATAACAAAGCTAAAAATGCAGCCAGGCATGGAAGAGAATTAGCTGAAAAAATACAGCAGGAAATTGCTTATCTTGAAACCATAAGAGAATCAATAAATTTAGCAGAGGGTTTGTCGGATTTAAAAGAAGTTCAACAGGAATTAACGGCTCAAAATTTAATCAAATCAAGTAATTATCAAGGCTCCAAAAAAGAAAAAAAAGAACATCTAGAACTTACAGAGTTTATTTCTTCTGACGGGTTCAGTATATTAGCGGGAAAAAACAATAAACAGAATGAATTTTTACTAAAAATAGCCGCTCCCGAAGATATTTGGCTTCATTCCCTGAATATTCCAGGCTCTCATGTCTTGATAAAAGTCCCTCAAAACAACAACGAAGTGTCTGAAGCAGCGCTTCATGAAGGGGTTTATGTTGCAGCATATTACAGTCAGGCAAGAGAATCGTCAAATGTCTCTGTGGTCTATACAAAAAGAAAATTCGTCAAGAAGCCTTCAGGCTCAAAGCCGGGTTTTGTTATTTTTACTCATGAAAAAACCCTTGTTGTAAATCCTGACAAAACAAAGCTCCCTGCAAGACAGCTTCTTAATTAATATTCTTAAAGAAATTAATACCGCCATCAACAAATTTTATGTTTTGATAACCTTTTTCCATTAATTTTAAAGTTAACAGATAGCTTTCCATGCCTCCTTCGCAACAAATTATGGTTTCTTTATCTGACGGAGCAATTTTTTCTTCCGGATTATCAAAAGATATGTTTCGGGAATTTTCTATATGCCATGTTTTGAACTCTGAACGGTTTCTTATATCGATAATTGCAGCCTTCTCAGTTTTTTTAAGATGTTTTTGAAGTTCTTCCGGTGTTATGCTGCCCACTTCTTTTTTTAGCTTGCTGTAAAGAATTTGTGCCGCAATAAGAACAGGATCTATAGACGGAGAATAAGGCGGTGCATAGGTTAAATCTATTCCCATAAAGTCTTCCACGTTCATATTTGCTGTTAAAGCGGCAGCTACAATATTTACCCTTTTATCAGCATCGCCTTTGCCTATAACTTGAGCGCCCAGAATCCTTCCTGAAGGTTTTTGAGCAATCATTTTTATGGTAATTTCTTTGGCATCAGGCATATAGCCTGATTTATCACGATGCATAAGTATTGCAATCACGTAATCATAACCAAAATTTTTTGCTTCTTTTTCGCTTAAACCTGTTTTTGAGGCTGTATAATCAAAGATTTTTACAACCATTGAGCCTGTAATTCCTTTAAATTCTTCGTATCCTCCGGTTATATTTATAGCAGCGATTCTTCCCATTTTGTTTGCCGTTGAACCTAAAGGAACCCAAACTTTTTCATCTGTTACGGTATTTGTAGTTTCAACGCAATCGCCTGCCGCAAAAATATCGGGAAAATTGGTTTGCATTCGTTTATTGACTTTTATAGCTCCTGTTTCACCGATTTCGATGCCGGCATCTTTTGCCAGCTTAATGTTTGGTCTTACTCCAAGAGCAAGTACGACCATATCAGTCTCAATAAGTTTATTTTCGGAGGTTTCTACCTGTCTGACAGAGCCTCCGTCTTCTCCTATAAGCCTTTTTAAACTTACATTTGTTATCAGCTTAATATTTTTTTCTTCTATAAGATATTTTTGAATATGAGAAGAGATATCAAGGTCAAAAGTGTTTAAAATTTGCGGAGAACGGTCTATTATAGTTAAATCAAGGTCATGAGCCTGAAAAGACTCTAATAATTCAAGCCCTATATAGCCTCCGCCAACTATAACCGCTTTTTTTGATTTTTTCAGCCGGTTTTTAATTTTTACGGCATCTTCTATATCTTTTAAAACAAAGACATTCTTTAAATTAACACCTTCAATATCAGGAACAAAAGCTGTTGAGCCGGTTGAAATCAAAAGTTTCGAGTATTCATCAAAAAATTTTTCTCCTGTTTCAAGATTTTCAATTTCAACTTTGTAGTCTTTGGGAAAAATTTTCGTAACACGATGTTTTATGTGAATATCAATATTCTCTTTTTCTTTAAAATACTCTGGAGTTCTTACAAGGAGTTTTTTTTCATCTTTTATAAGGTCTTCTATATAATAGGGCATGCCGCATGCCGAATATGAAATATGCTGACCCTCGGTATAAAGGCTAATTTTCATATCAGGGCTTTCTCTTCTTGCTTTTGCCGCGGCTTTTGTTCCTGCGGCAACGCCACCAATTATAATCAGGTGCTTTTTCATAAAAATTTCTCCATTAAATCTAAGTTATACCTTTTTGAATACGTATTTATTGGATTATTATTAACACCCACTCGCTCAAAGAAGTGGTTGTGATTAGTTTTTTGTTTCCTGAGGCCACTGCTCGCCTATTCGTTTTATCTTTCATTTTTCGCTTTCTTTTTTAAATTGTCTTAACATTATAAGAGCAGATTAGAGTCTTGTAATTCGAGTAGTGGACAAAGTTTTTATTACTTTTTGTAAAAAACAGTCTTGTTTAAGTATAAAAAAGCAACTTTCTTTGTTTTTCTGTTTTTATTAAAGTAAGTAGTATTCAAGTTAGGCAGTTATTCGTAAAGGCGAATTAAATGACTTTTAAAGTTTCTTCTGACTATACGGCAGAGAACAAATATATATTGCAGAAAAAGAAGCAGGACAAAGATCAAATTTCCTTTAAGGGAATTGAATCTCTTGCCAGTAATTTTTGTACGCAGGTTCAGACCGGTGAAATTCTTGGACCTTCAATTGTAGATATTGTCTCTATGATTGCTCCGAGAACTTATGTTGATTCTACACGCAGTAAAGATGCCGGAATAGAAACAGGCCTTAGAGAAATTTGCGGTTTTCTTAATAATTGTGTTATTCCAGGCTTTATCGCTGTTGGAGTGAGCTGGATGCTCGGCAAGTTTATTAATCCGGAATTAAAAATAAATGCTGCTATTCCTATCAGTAGTGATACGCTTGAAATGTTTCATAACTCGTGGAAAAATGTTGACGGACATAAATTCTGGGAGGAAGGCGCTGATAAAAAACAGGTCGTTCAGAGATTTATAGAAAATGTCTTTAATAAAACACACGGTCTTGTCGGAAAAGAATGGCTTGAGCTTGCCAATAAGCCTGAAAAAGAAGTTAAATCTCTTGCAGGTGAAGTTGCAGAGTTGTTTATCAGGACAGAAAAAGCTTCGGGAAGAGACCTAAAAAATATGAAAAACAAACTTGTTCAATTATTAGGAGCAAGTGAAAACCTTAAAGTGATTGATGGGGATAAACAGCTTAAAATAAATGCTGACAGGCTTATAAAAAATATGCACAAGGTAAGCAGAGAGATTTTTACAAAATTCGAACCCGATAAAGTTGAGCCTGTCATAAAAAAAATTAATAAAGTAACTCCCGTAAAAACTCTAATTGCTCTGGCTATTGTTGTAGGTTTAGGTATCTCACAACAATTTATTAATAGGTATATGACAAAAAAAAGAACGGGAAGTGATGCATTTGTAGGACTTTCTGAAGAAAGCAAAAAACAGGCTGAAGCTGAAAAAAACGATAAAAATAAAAAAATAAAACTTGTTATTGCAAAAACTTTTTCTGCAGCAGCTTTTATTGGTTTGGCCGCTACTACTCTCGCCTGGTCGATTAATCCTAAGAAAATTTCACAAACTTTAAAACCGCGGAATCTTATAAAAAAACTTGAATTTAACAGCATTTGGCCTAATTTAAACCAATTAAGATCATTAATTTATCCGTCTATTTTGATAGGACGTGTTTTAGCGTCATCTGATAAAAATGAATTAAGGGAAACAAACATAAGAGATATACCCGGATTTTTAAATTGGCTTGTTCTTGGAGGTTTTGTTTCAAAATGGTTCGGTAAAAAAATATCAGGCGGAAAGCTTATAAATACTTCGAAACCGCTTAATCAAGGAGCAAATTTGTTTTCCAGAATAGGACATTTCCTTACAAATGAAAGTCTTATCTCTCATGCGGAAATTGATGCTATGTTTAAAAATAGAAAAATAAATGAAACCATGAAAAAATCTTTGTCCCATAGACTTAATTTTTCAATTTTTACGGGTGTTGCATATTCAACGCTTGCACTGGGTTTCTTTACGCCAATGTTGAATAAATTTATTACAAATAAACTTACAGAAAAGAAAAAAAATGAATTGAATCTTGCTAAGTCTGTTAAATCGAATCTTCAAGCTGAGACTTCTGTTTCGCAAGAGAAAAAACAGCCTAAAAATTTAAAAATTTCAGATAAAATTTCCGGAAATCCTGTAAGCAATGAAATTCTTGCGGATTTTGTCAAATTACAGCAAAAAATAAAAAAGATTTAAAATAATATTAAGATAACAAAACAGGACTATTATCCTCAGCTAAAGAAAAACTTTTTATTACATTTTGCGTGCGGTAAAATGTTTATAAGGGTATATGTTGAGGAATTAATAATGTTAGATACAAAACATTGTTTTAAAACAGTCAAAGAACTCAGGAAAGCACTTTTAAACAGAGAAATTTCTGCTGTTGAGCTTGTTGACGAATCATATAAAAGAATAGAAGAAATTGATGATAAAGTTCAGTCTTTTATCTCTCTTACTAAGGATTTGGCGTATAAAACAGCCGGAGAAGTAGATAAAAGAATTAAAATAAAAGAGGATCTACCGCCTCTTGCCGGAATTCCTATGGCGATTAAAGATAATATGTGTACAAAAGGTTATCATACCACGGCAGGAAGCAAAATTCTTGAAAATTTCATTCCTCCGTACGATTCTACGATAGCAAAAAAACTTGAAGAAAATTTTATTCCTTTGATAGGCAAAGCAAACCTTGATGAATTTGCAATGGGAAGTTCTACGGAAAACAGCGCTTTTAAAAAAACAAAAAACCCGTGGAATTTTAATATGGTTCCCGGAGGAAGCTCCGGCGGCTCTGCTACGGCTGTATCATCAGGAGAATCTGTTATTTCCCTGGGTTCGGATACAGGCGGAAGTATCAGGCTTCCTGCAAGTTTTTGCGGTGTTGTAGGAATGAAACCAACTTACGGAAGGGTTTCAAGATTCGGGCTTATTGCATACGCAAGCAGTCTTGATCAGATAGGTCCATTCGGCAGATGTGTGGAAGATGTAGCGCTTACCCTTCAGGCAATAAGCGGATATGATAGTAAAGACTCAACTTCAATAAATATGCCTGTTCCTGATTATTCAGCCACCTTAAAAAAAGATATAAAGGGCTTAAGAATCGGTGTAATTTCGGAAATGCTTGGAGATGGTACAAACCCTGAGGTTAAACAAGCTGTTCTCAGTGCAATAAAAGTTTATGAAACTCTCGGGGCAAAAATAGAAGAAATTTCTATTCCTCATAACCAGTACGCTGTTGCGACTTATTATGTTATTGCTATGGCTGAAGCCAGCGCAAATCTGGCAAGATTTGACGGTGTAAAATACGGTTACAGAGCAAAAGACACCAAAAATATAATGGAAATGTATCTGAAAACAAGGTCAGAAGGTTTTGGAGAAGAAGTAAAATCAAGAATCATGATTGGAACTTATGCTTTAAGCTCAGGATATTATGATGCTTATTATAAAAAGGCCCAACAGGTAAGGGCTTTAATTAAAAAAGATTTTGACAGGGCATGGGAAAAAGTCGATTTGCTTATTTCACCTGTTTGTCCGACAACAGCTTTTGAATTCGGCTCAAAAATTTCTGATCCTTTAAGCATGTACCTTATGGATATTGGAACAATTACTGCCAATCTGGCAGGGCTTCCTGCAATAAGTGTTCCCTGCGGATTTGATAGCAGCGGGCTTCCTATAGGGTTTCAGCTTCTTGGTTCTGCATTGTCAGAAGAAGTTGTTTTGAGAGCTGCTTACAACTTTGAACAGTCTACAGATTTTCACACTAAACATCCTGAGATATAAATATTTTAAAAAAATCACATAATAAAAAGAGTATTTTCTTTCTGAGAAATTAACAGGAGCGTGATAATCTATCTGATTTTAATGTATGTTTGAAGCCTAAATGGATTGCCACGTCAGCTCTTCGAGCTTCCTCGCAATGACAGTTTGATTATTTTGTTTAGAAATTCGAGTTGATTAGGCATATTCTTTGGTTGCTCGCTATAAACAGCATTCTGAAGAGGTAAAGCTTCTTCTCAAGCTTCTGCTCGCAAGTGGTGTTTTGATTTTATGTAGTACCGGAAAGATTCTTCGCTTCGCTCAGAAGGATAATATGCCGTATCCTGAGTGGTTTAACACTTTTCTAGTCTTTTCTGAGGATTCTGGCGCTTAGGGCTGTAATAAAATCATCAGTAATATGCGCATTATCAAAAAGTATGATTCCTGAAGACCCTTCCTGTCTTACAGAAGTGATTTGACCGAGCAAATCAGCGGGGCTTCCTGCCGTGAAAGGCTCAAATAACCCTGAAAATACGCAAACATTGCTACCGGCAAGGCTGCGGATTTCTCTGACAGAATTGCCTGCCATGTATTTGTCACTGCTCATTATCAGCGGAGTAAATGCGTCTATATAGCCTTTTTGCGCCCAAATTGGCCAGTTTTGTAGTTTTGTTGTGGCTGTGTCCTGTTGACCGGGGAAGATTACGGTTGAAATCATTATATTTTTGTTTCCGACTATTGAGCGGAGTTTTGAAACAAAATCGGTTACTTTATCTTGTCTGTATGTAACCCATTTAGACATTAAAGGGTCTGTCTGCTCAAGGTCTATAGGGTCTTTGCCGTACAGATTTTTGAATTCGTTCCTTGCAAAAGTCGTATAGCCCCATGTTGAATCAAGATATTCGGAAAAGTTTGGTGATAAGCTCTTAGGATATCTTATATAATCGATATTCAAGCCGTCTATGTTGTAGTTAGTAGTGATTTCGGTAAGAAGCGCCGTCAAAAATTTCTGGACATCGGGATTTGCAGGATCAAGAAAATATCCGCCATGCTCACTTATAGAAGGCATAGGTTTGTTACATACAGCATTTCTTTTTTGGCAGTTAGCCCATTGGGGATAAACGGCAAGTATGTGCTTTGAGCTTTTAGATATCGCTTCACTGCCCACATAAAAGGTTTGAAACCATATCTGTACTTTCATATTTCTTTTATGGGCTTCAGTAACCCATACTTTCAAAGGATCCCAGCCTTCAAAACCTGCCTTTTGTTCTTTCACTCCGTAAGAAGTCATTGTTATACTCGGGAAAATAGTATATCCTTGAAAATAGGTTTCTAAAAATATATTATCTATACCTGTTTTTTTAAGTCTATCAAGTGTTTTTTCTATTTCCGCCTGATTTTTTTCAATAGGTCTTAACCATACCCCATGCAACTCATTCTGGACAGCAGGGACGGCATAATAAAAGGACATATCAGCCATATTAAGTGCGGCATTAGCGAGGTCTCTGCCTGATTCATACTGTAATTTATCAAGCATATATCTGGCTTCATTGTATCTTTGTATAGCCTGATCAAGATAATTCTCGGAAACTTTAGACTGATAACCGGGAAGTGTTCTTTTATATTCTATTATAACTTTTTTAACATCGTTTATTCTTTGGCCTGCTTTATATAAATAACTTTCAGGAGTAATAGTACTTTCCAGCGTCATAGTATTCGGATAAATTTTTACGGTTGCGCCTTCCATTAATTTTTCATTTATCCATTTTTTAGCAGAGCCATGACCGCTTATTATAAAACCATTTTTAGGTATATAACAGTTTGAACCGCAGAATCCAAATATTTTATCTTCTATTACTATAGCTTCTTTGCCAAATTCATTAGTGTTTGTGTATTCCCCAAAGCCGGAAGTATAAACAACAAGCTGATTACTGCCCCTAAATCCGGGATAATATGCTCCCAGAGGATTTGTTTCAGGTGTTGGGTTTATGGCATTTATTTTAATACGTGATGTTTTTACGCATTGATTGGTTTGATTTTCCTGCAAAATCGTAACTTGTGCCGATACAGGTTTAATAATTACTCCTAAAACAAGTAATGACGTTAAACATATTATAAATAATCTTAATATATTTTTCATTTTATTCCTCTGTCACTCCTAAACATCTCTATATAAGATATTAACTGCTTATTGTTTTGTTTGGCAATACTTATATTAATTAGTCCGGTTAAGTATTTTTTATCTGCAAGAATATAAGACTTCCTTCATTTGGTCATGAATAATTAAATTTGAGGCGATAATATTTTTAATTTCAGAATTAAAGTCTTCAGAATCAAAGTTGGTTACTTTGCCTCCTGCTTCTCGAACTATGCAAGTTCCTGCCGTTACGTCCCAGGGACAGAGATTTAATTCCCAGAAACCGTCGAGCCTTCCTGCTGCAACATAACAAAGATCAAGTGCAGCAGCACCCGGTCTTCTTACTGCCTGAGATTTATAAACAAATTTTTTAAAATAAACAAAATTTTCTTCCAGAGTTTTTTCTCTTGAACAAGGAAATCCTGTAGCAAGCAAAGATTTGTTCAGTTCCACGATTTTACTTACGTTAATCGGTTCGGAATTCAAGTAAGCTCCTGTTCCTTCTGCCGCCCAGAACAGTTCATTTTTGCAGACATCATAAACCACTCCCATGATGATTTTATTGTCTTTAACAAGCCCTATAGAGACTGCAAAATGCGGAAAATTATGTGCAAAATTGGTCGTACCGTCAAGGGGATCAACCACCCATAAATAACCGGATTTATGACCTTCATGTTCTCCTGTTTCTTCTCCAAGAATGGCATGGTCAGGAAAGTTTGCCTGAATAATTGATACAATTTTTTCTTCAGATAATTTATCGGCTTCTGTTACAAGATCATATTCGTTTGATTTATGAGAAATTTCTTTTTTCTTTCCAAAATATGAAAGCTGGATTTCTCCTGCTGCATAAGCGGCTTCTTTTGCTGTTTCAAGCAGTTTTTCCGTACTTATCAAGGGGTCATCTCTTTCTGTTTATAAACTCGTTTTAGTATAAATAAAAAACCTCTTTAAACAAAGAGGTTTTTTATATTTTTTAAATTAATTATGCTGTAAGTTTTTCTTTCGCTAAGTCAACGACTTTTTTGAAAGCATCAGGATCTTTTACTGCTATATTAGCCAATATTTTTCTGTTTACTGCAACATTTGCTTTGCTTAGTGCATTTATGAATTTGCTGTAGCTTAAGCCATGCTGTCTGACTGCTGCGTTGATTCTTGCAATCCAAAGACGTCTAAAAGTTCTTTTTTTGTTGCGGCGATCTCTGTATTGAAATTTAAGAGCTTTCATTACTGCCTGATTTGCTACAACAAATAATCTGCTTCTTGCGCCTTTAAAACTTTTTGCCAGTTTTAATATTTTTTTATGTCTTTTGCGAAGAACATTTCCTCGCTTTACCCTTGCCATATTCTATTACTCCTTGTTGTTATATCTTTTTTTCGTTAATTACCAGATGTTTATCTTGAATATTTTATGTAAGGCAATTCAAGTCTGATTTTTTCAAGATTGCCTTCGGATACTACCGTGAATCCGCTTAAACGATTTTTTCTTGCAGTAGCTTTATGACCTAACAAATGCTTTCTGCCTGCCTGTTTGCGTAATATTTTTCCACTGCCGGTAACTTTATATCTTTTTGCTCCAGCTTTATGAGTTTTCATTTTAGGCATGATTATTTTTCTCCATTAATTTAGATTTTTGTTCTTTATACCAGTACCTGTTTAATAAATCCAAAAACAAATTTTGGTTTAGCATATATTATAGTATGAAAAAAATTAAAATAACATTAAAGATATTTATAAAGAATGAGTTCAAATATTTGAAGCCGGCAAATCCGCTTGCTTCGTATTTATGAAGCTCCTACAGGTCCAATTATCATTACGGCGTTTTTACCTTCCATTGAAGCTTTCTTCTCCAGAATGTAATTTTCATCCTGTAAATCTTCTGTTATTCTTTTTATCAAATCGAAAGCCAGATTAGTATGCTGAATTTCACGACCTTTCAACATTACCATGATCTTAACTTTATTACCAGCAAGCAGGAATTTTTTTATATTTTTAATTTTAACTTCATAGTCATGCGTATCAATCTTATAGCGCATTTTGACTTCTTTTAGTTCAACCGTATGTTGTTTTTTCCTTGCATCTTTGGCGCGTTTTTCTGATTCGAACTTGTATTTGCCATAATCTAAAATCTTAGCAACTGGCGGATCCTGATCAGGGCTAACTAAAACAAGGTCAAGGTCTTTTGTTATAGCCATGCTTAAAGCTTCACTTGTTTTTATAACGCCGTGATTTATGCCTTCATCGTCAATTAATCTAACTTCTTTTGATTTTATTCTTTCGTTTATTATAGGCACCGTTTTGACCGGGCCTGTTGGTTTTATGTTGCTAATAACTTTTCTCCTATATTTGTAACCTGGTATGAGGATGAGCTTAAGTCTTTTGTTTGAGGCTTTTTAGACTTTTTACTCCCGCTTCGCTTATGAAATTATCATATCGAGGCTTTACTGAGATATCTTGCCGAAGGCGGGACTCGAACCCGCACGGGTTGCCCCACATGAACCTGAATCATGCGCGTATACCAATTTCACCACTTCGGCATTTTCAGATAAGTCTTCGTAAATTTTGAAATTATACCGAAGATTCTACACAGGATTGTGATTTTGATTAATCTTCAAGCTTAGTGCAGATACTTATTCAGTTATAAATGTTACTATAAGAAACGGAAAATGTAAATATATTTACATTTTCCTGATTTCAAAATTTATATTATTTTATTTATACTTTTTTTATAGTATTTCTTTAAATATGATTATGTTAAAATAATTTGCAGGTAATTTGTTTATGAATTATAGCAAATTAAACAAATTTATTTCAATAAGAAGTTTATAGCATTATCAAAAATTTTTAGGCATTTCGAGGGCAAGGGTATGTTCACTAATAAATCATCAGAAGTTTTCTATAATAAAGGAATTAGCCACTTTGAAAAAGGTGAATATGAGCAGGCAATAAATTTATTTAAACAAGCTATTGAAAAAAACTCATCAAAACCTCAATTTTATTATAATTTGGGACTTGCTTATGTAAAAACAGAAGAATATGACTTGGCTATTGCCAATTTTGAAAAAGCAATCGCTCTAAATCCAAAAGATGCCGACGCTCTGCAAAATTTGGGGATTGTTTATTATACAAAATCTCAGTTCGAAGAGTCTGTTCAATTATATAAAAAGGCTATAGCAATAAAATCCTGTGATTATCAAATTTATGATAACCTTGGAATTTCTTACTTTTCAATGAACATGTACAAAGATTCTATTGAATGTTTCAAAAAAGCTCTCGAGCTTGATAAAAATAATATTGGAGTGGCATCTAACCTTGCTTATGCGTATTATACAGATGAACAGTATGATTTGGCAAAAAAGAACTTTATTTACGCACTTTCCTTAAACGATCAAGATGAGGAAATTTATTTTAATTTGGGTAATGTTTACTTGAAATTAAAAGAATTTAATCTTGCTGAAGAAAACTTTAAAAATACTTTATCTTTGAATCCTGAACATGAAGGAGCTATACAGGCTTTAAAAGATTTTGATAAAAATATTCAGGAATCTTTTCTTGAAGAAGAGCCTGAAAAAGTAATTTTAGACGAAAAACAACATGAGACGATTCTGAAAAAAGATACTGAAAAACCTACTGTGGATTTAGAAGCAGTGTCTGAAGAATGTTTTAGGAAAGCTGTAGGGTTTTTAAAGGTAAGTGAGCTAGAGCTGGCTGTTGAGGAATTAAACAAAGCCTTAGCCTTTAAAAATGATTATCAGGCAGCTGTTGAATTGCTTAATAAAACCACAATATTATTAAATGAGGCGAATAACTTATTTAACGAGGGTGTGTCTTCTTATTCAAGCAAAGATTATGCTAATTCTCTTGAGTGTTTTAAAAAAGCATTAGCTATAAAACCGAACAATATTCAAATAAAAGCAGCACTCTCCAGAACACAGATAAAATTATCTCTGGATAATACACAAATAAATGTTTCAGCTTCTGATTCGGGCACAGAGCGTTATACGGCATTTTCAAAAGCTAAAGAACAAGAGCAGTATAAAATAGAAGTTATTGCGCTTAAAAAAGCCATTCAAGAAAACCCTAAAGAGCCGCAAAATCATTTTAATTTGGGCGTTGTTTATATAAAGCAGAAAGAATATTTATATGCTATAGACAGTCTTAAAACAACATTATTACTTAATCCTAATCATAAAGAAGCCCAGGATGCCTTATACAAAGTAATTAAAATAATAAATAATGCAGGTGAACCTTCCAAATATTACTATAAACTGGCTCTTATTTATATAGAAAAAAGAGAATATTATAGAGCTCTTGATGAGTTGAAAAAAATTCTTGAGGTTACTCCTGATCATCTTGAAGCTAAAACTTTATTTTCTAAAATAATGCTGTTGATGAATAAAACAGACAGCCAAAAATTAGCAGATCCTGATTTAGAAAATGAAATAGCAAAATATCAAAGCCTTATTAACTCAAATCCCAACGATTTTGAGGCATGTTATAAACTCGGATTAATTTATTCACAAGCTCAAAATTATGATTTTGCTAAAGAATATTTTCTAAAAGTTCTTAAATTAAAGTCAAATCATCGAGAAGCTCAAATTTCTTTGTATGATTTAATAAAAACAATCAATGCATAGAAAAACAGCGGATAAAATTACCCGCTGTTTTTCTATACATTTAATCTTCTTCTTTATGTTCTTTTTTATTTTGTTCAATAATTTTTTGAGATAAATGCGCAGGAACTTCTTCATAATGAGAAAATTCCATTGCAAACATTCCTGCACCGCTCGTCATTGAATTTAATACTGCGGCATATTGAAGCATTTCAGACATTGGAATCTCTGCTTTGACAGTTTGTGTATGACCTTCTGTATCAATTCCAAGCATCCTTCCTCTTCTGCTGTTCAAATCACCCATAACGTCTCCGACATTTTGTTCGGGAACTGTGATTTCAACATGCATTACAGGCTCAAGCAATACAGGATTTGCCAGCATATAGCCTTTTTTGAAAGCCATTGAACCGGCTACTTTAAATGCCATTTCTGAAGAATCAACAGGATGATAGCTTCCGTCATAAAGTACTACCTGTATATCCACTGCGGGACATCCTGCAAGAACGCCTTCATTCATAGCTTCTCTTATACCGTTTTCTACAGCAGGAATATATTGTCTCGGAATCGATCCTCCAACAATATTATCGACAAACTCAAAGCCCTTACCTTTTTTAAGCGGATGAAGTTCTATCCAGCAGTCGCCATACTGACCTTTTCCACCGGATTGTTTTTTATACTTGCCCTGTACTTTTGTACTCCCGGAAATTGTTTCTTTATAAGGAATTTTAGGCGCTTCAAGCAGTACTTCCGTGCCGAATTTTCTTTTTAATTTTTCAATTGCAACATCAAGATGCACCTGTCCCATGCCTGATAAAATCATTTCTTTTGTTTGGGCATCCCTGCTTAAATGAAGAGTCGGATCTTCCTCCATAAGTTTTTTTAAACCCGCATATATTTTTTCTTCATCGCCTTTATTTTTTGACTTAATAGCAAAAGATATAACAGGGGCAGGCATTTTAACAGCAGGGATGGTTACGGATTTTTTTTCATCACTAATGGTATCCCCTGTATGTGTTTCTTTCAGCTTGGGAATTGCAATTATGTCCCCCGCTAAAGCCTGGTGAACAGGTTCATGCTTTTTGCCGACAAGGTGGAGAATTTGCCCGATTCTCTCTTTTGATTTTTTTGTAGCATTATAAATTACTGAATCAGGTGATATTTTTCCTGAAAACACCCTGATTATAGTGAGTTGACCTGCGTAAGGATCAATTACGGTCTTGAAGGCTAAAGCAGCAAGAGGTTCTGATGATGAGGGTTTAATTGTTATTTCTGATTCATCCTGATTTAATGCCTTTATTTCGCCCCTATCAGAAGGGGAAGGTAAATAATTATTAATAAAATCAAGGACTTGAGCTATCCCGATATTTTTTAACGCCGATCCAAAGAGAACGGGAGTAATTTGACAGTTTTTAATTCCTGATTTAAGAGCTTTTTTTATTTCATCAGGAGTTAATGTTTGACCTTCCAGATATTTTTCAAGAATTTCATCATCACATTCCACTATTGATTCAAGAGATTTTTCTCTTAAAGAATCAGTTTCCGCTTTTAAATCAGCAGGAATATCCTGAGTTAAAAACTTACCGTTTTCATTTTGTTCAAAAACATAAGCTTTTTCTTCCAATAAATCCACAATACCTTTGAAAGAAGCTTCTTCTCCTATGGGCATTTGAATTAAAACAGGTTTTGCCTGAAAAGATTTTTCAAGATTGGCAATTACGTTTTTATAATTGGAGTGTTCTCTTTCAAGCTTATTTATAAACACAGTAATTGGCAAATCCAGTTCTCTCGCCTGTTTTATAAGTTTTTCGGACTGAATTTTTATTCCGTCTATACCGTCCAGAACAAGGAGCGCGGAATCGATTCCTTGCATGCAGTTTTTGGAATCAGCAATATAATTTGCCGAGCCCGGAGTGTCTATAAGATTTATTTGCCTATTTTTCCACGAAAAATTTGCTATTGCAGAGCTTATGGTTGTTTTTCTTTTTATTTCTTCGGGTTCATAGTCCATAAGGGACGTTTCTGTATCGACTTTTCCGAGTCTTGTATTTTGACCCGCGTTAAACAAAATTGCATCAGCAAGAGAAGTTTTTCCCGTTCCGACATGCCCAATTAAACCAACATTCCTGATTTCTGATGTTTCAGCCATAAATTACCCCCCGTGTATTTATTTAAAGTAACAAGCAGATGAATAAATTTAGTTTTAAATAATTTAATTTTTATTTTAGAGCAGCTTTTGATTTTAACAAGATAGCTTCTAAGTTAAAGCTTTTAAAAAACGGAAAATAGTGAATACCATATTTCAATGTTCATTCGTATATTTTATATGAAATAAATACAAATTACTTTTTATATTAAAAAATAAAAATCATATTTTTGCTAGTGTTTTTAAATACAAAAAATAAATTATAATTAAAATTATATTAGAAGCTGTCTTGTTAAAATCAAAATCGCCTTGTCAAACAAGCCGTTTATGATTTTAACCGCAGTCCCTAAAACGAGCCTTAAAAGCTTATATATCTGAATTTTTATATTTTTAGCAAGATAGGCTCTTAGTATTTTATTTTAATAAAAGGAGATTTAAATGAAAATACTCGGAATAATTCCTGCCAGAGGCGGATCAAAAAGAACTCCAAGAAAAAATATAAAAATGATAGCCGGAAAACCTCTTATTGCGCATACAATAGAAGCAGGTTTGAAATCAAAACTTATTAACAGGGTGGTTGTTTCAACAGAAGATGCTGAAATTGCACAAGTAGCAATGGATTATGGGGCGGAAGTTGTTGAAAGACCTTATGAGCTTGCTATTGATACTGCAAAAACTGCTCCGGTAATGATAAATGTGCTTGAAAAACTTGAACTTACCGGATATGTTCCTGATATTGTCGTTATATTGCAGCCAACTTGCCCGACAAGAGATGAAAAACTAATTGATGCGGCACTTACACAATTAATAAACTCTGATAAGGATTCTATTTTTGGCGGATCTCTTTTAAGAAAAAATATGCCTCTGTGGAAAAAAGGTTTTGACGGTCAAAATACAGCTATTTATGATTATCACTTTAGACCAAGAACCCAGGAGCGTCATCTTATGGAAGATATATACCATGAAACAGGGGCTTTTTACGCTATAAGAATAGATGCTTTAAGAGAAACAG
Source organism: bacterium (assembly GCA_037147175.1). Classification (NCBI taxonomy): domain Bacteria; species bacterium. The sequence goes on along the minus strand of JBAWVS010000014.1, from coordinate 10,694 downwards.
GGGATTTCCTTGGTGAAAATGTCGGTATCTTTGAAATGGAAGCATCTGTAGATATTGATACCCCTGAAGATTTTGCCAGAGCAGAAAAAATATTGCTTGAAAAGCAATTAACAGCGAATTAATAATCAGTTTGAAAATAATTTTTTCTTTTGGTGTTTCTCTATTTGTAAATATTTTGAATAAAAATAGATAATTTATTTTAATTTTATATTTAAATATAAAAAATTATTACTTTGAGTATTATAAAAAGATTTGCCTTTGTGTACTATATAGAGGACAATACAATTAGTATCTTTGCTGAAAATACAGATGACACAAAAAATGCAACTTGAGAGAATGACCGGAAAATGCGTACATCAACAAGAAAAAATAATAAAAATAAAATAAAATTAACCACTCCAAAACAATTTTCAGTTTTTTTTGATGAAAAAGCAGAATCTATAATAGAGTTATGGGAGTCTTATTCTGTAGAATATGCTGATGTTAAAGTGGTTATAGATAAATATTCCGGTTATGAATTTACTTATAAAGAATTTTACGAAAAAATAAAGTTTTTTTCCTATGGATTACAATCTTTGGGTTTAAAAAAGGGTGAACATGTTTCTCTTTTTTCGGAAAATACAGCTAAGTGGATACTTTCCGATCAGGCGATTTTATTTGCCGGTGCTGTTGATGCTGTAAGAGGTGCTGCTTCTCCTGATGAAGAACTTAAATATATTTTAGAACACAGTGATAGTGTAGGTTTAATTGCTGAAAATATTTCCGTAATCTCCAGATTAAAAGATAATCTGATAAATTTAGAATTAAAATTTGTTGTTTGCCTTTCAGATGAAGATATTTCCAGTTTTATTACAGAAAAAATTCCTGTTTATAGGCTTGATGAGGTTATAGAAATCGGAAAAACTTCTTTGCATAATCCTATTAAAATCAAAAAAGATGATCTTGCTACACTTATTTATACTTCAGGAACAACAGGCAGCCCTAAGGCAGTAATGTTAACGCATGGTAATTTTTTATACCAGATAAAAGCTCTTTTATCTCGTATAAAATTTGTAAAAGGACATGTTTCTCTTTCTGTTTTACCGACATGGCATGCTTATCAAAGAACGGGCGAATATTGTATTCTCGCCAGCGGAGGGACTCTTGCTTATACAAATTTGCTTAATCTTAAAGATGATATAAAAATATTCAAACCTGATTGTTTCTTTTCTGTACCAAGATTATGGGAGGCTTTTTATACAGGAATAACCGCAGGAATTGAAAAACAGTCTCTATCGAAGAAAAACTTTATAAAATCTTGTTTAAAAATTAGCAAAATGTACATCAAATTTAAGAGACTGGCTGAAAATGCCGACATTTACAATCACAATGCCTCTTTGGTTTCGAGATTAAATGCTTTATTTATTTCTGCTTTGCTTCGTCCTATCCATAATTTTGCTGACAAATCCCTTTACCATAAAATCAGGTCTGTCTTCGGAGGTAATTTGTATCAGGGAATAACCGGCGGCGGTGCAATTGCGCGACATCTTGATGATTTTTATGAAATCATAGGAATAAATCTTTTAAATGCGTACGGTTTAACTGAAACAAGCCCCGGAATAGCAGCAAATTCGCTGGAAGAAAACCTAAGAGGCTCTGTAGGAAGACCGCTTGATGAAACAGAATTAAAAATCGTTGACCCTGAAACACTTATCCCTGTGAAAAATAACGAAACAGGTGTTGTATTGGTCAGAGGTCCGCAAGTAATGAGCGGATATTACAAAAACCCCGAGGAAACTGATAAAATTTTATCTAAGGACGGTTGGATAAATACGGGAGATCTGGGCTGGATTACTCGAAACGGTGAGCTTGTACTCTCAGGAAGGGCTAAAGATATAATAGTATTGTCTAACGGAGAAAATATAGAGCCGCAACCTATAGAAGAAGCTTGTCTGAAAAGCCCTTTTATCGACCAGATTATGCTTGTAGGGCAAGATAAAGATTCTTTGGGTGCTTTAGTTATTCCTAACGAAGAATCAATAAAATTATGGTTTGAAAACCGCAATATCAAAGATCATGAATCTTCTGAAATAACGAAAAAGCCTGAAGTTAAAAAACTTTTTAAACAAGTTTTGACGGAATGCGTTAAATCAAGACCGCATTACAGACCTTTTGAGAAAATACAATATTTTAAGATACTTAATGAGCCTTTTACTATTGAAAACGGTTTAATGACGCAGACAATGAAACTTCGTAAAAATGAAATTCAGAAGCGTTATGAAAGTTTAATTCAAGAAATGTTCGAGTGATTAACAATTATTTTATTATAGAGAAACTTTCATGATGTTTTAATATTATTGACTCTTTTTGGGATTTTACATAATCAATAAAATAATCGTTAAAGGTTTTCGAATATTCCTGAATTATTGGTTTATCTTTAAGGCTTGTATACCCTAAGCCGCCTGAATATAAGAAACCTTTTACATAAACGGCCGTATAAGTTTTTTTGTCTGACGGGTTTTCGGCATTCAAAGATTCAACAGGTTTACCTTGAATATCTACTATTTTTACATCTTTAATCTTTTGAGGCGAGTTCAAATCTATTGTATATCTCAATCCTGACGATTGAAGCATCATATTGAATTTAGGTTGTTCAGCACTGATTTTTAGAGTCTCGATAAGTTCTTTCTCTGTTAACCTTACTTTAATCAATGCCTCTTCAAACGGAAATATTTCTGTAATTACCTCTCTTGCACTAATAGAACCGTCAGGGATTTTTCTTGAAGCTGAAATATTTGTAAAAGCAATCTGCGCGCCCGTTTCTTGTTTGAATATATCAGTAACAATACCTGACATAGCTGCGTTTTTTTCGTCTACTGTTCCTGTTGAACCTATACCATCAATTATTTGTCCTATTGGCTCTTTGCTTCCGTATTTTTTACTTGTTTCTTTTTCGAAATCAGCATCTTCTTTATGGATTTTTGTTTCTTTGACTTCTCCGACAGCTTTTTGTATAACTCCGTTTTTGTCAAAATCCACTTCCATTTCTGAATAATTAGCCCCGTTTTCTCCTGCTTCCATAATTACTACAGGCTCATTGGCGGCAGACATGACGACTTTTTCTATTTTTTTGTGAGAATGACCGGCGATGATAACATCTATTCCGGCAGTTTCTTTGTCTTTGGCTATTTCTTCATCTTGTTGATCCCTAAGATGGGACGCAAAAATTATTTTATTAATTCCCTGTTTTTTCAGGTTATTAATTTCTTCTGCAAGTGCTTTTTTTGTTTTATCAAAATCAAAGACGTTTATTTTTAATTTTTCAAACCCAGTTACAACTTTATCCATATCTGTCGGTAAAGAGCCAATAAAACCATATTTTTCTCCGTTAGGCTTTGTCTCAATATATGACTTAAAAATCTTTTTCGTTGAATCTTTATTGTCAGGGAAATTACATTTGGACATTAAAGCATGCAAGGGGTTGTCTACCGGTACATCAAAATTTGAAGAGACAAACTTAATCGGTGATTCCAGAATTATTTTTGCAAGTTTCGCTGAACCAACATCAAATTCATGGTTTCCAAGGGTAGCTATATCTATTCCTATTTTTTTCAGAAAATCAAGACTGTGCCTTTGTCTGTCTTCACTTGAAGATAAACCTATATCACCCGATGATATTTTAAAAGTATCTCTTTGAGTTGAATTATATTTTTGTGTAAATTCTTTAGAGGCAGTTACTAATCTGGACATTGCCGAAAAGTTGCCATGTATATCGGTTACGCCAAATAACGCGGTTTTTGTTTTTACTTCTCCCGATGCTGTTTTGTTTTCATAGTTAATAGCACCAAATGCTACTGAATTCCCTGACAAACTTTTCAACATAATCTTTTCTTCTCTCACATCTTCTATTTGCATAAAAAACCCTGAAAAAAAAAGTTGATATTTTGTTTTCTATTGTTTTACAAAACTTTATACGAAGTTTATGTTTTTAATGCAATTTTTCTAAAAATTCAAGAATAGGCTTGTTTTGCCAGCCATAATCGCAGTGATGTCCGATTTTTGAAAAATAAGTCTGCGCATCGGGCTTAAGTTCAGCCAGTTTTTTCCCCATTTCAACAGGAATCATTTCATCATTTTGTGCATGAATAATAAGCATAGGGGATTTTATCTTTGTTATCTTTTCTTTAGACCTGAATTGCTGAGTAATAGGCATACTATTGAAAAGAAAATCTCTTATAAAAAGATGAACAGGATTTCCGTTTCTTTTATGTGCAATCCTGTAATTTTTCATATCTTCAACGCTGGTAAAGGCTCCTTCGGTAATCACACCTTCAAATTTCTTTTTTGAGGCTTCGTCAATTACTATGGCAGAACCCAGAGAATGCCCCCATAAAACAATTTTATTGGAGGGTATTTTATATTGAGTGTTTAAATAAGAAATAAACGCGTCTAAGTCTTTGTAAAGACCTTTTTCATCGACTTCTCCGCTGCTTTTTCCAAACCCTCTGTAATCAAACGTAAAAACTTCATAACCTTGTTTTACAAGAAATTCAATTTTATTTTGATTGTCATCCCGTGTCATATTTCCGCTGTTACCGTGGCAAAATAGAATTGTCGGAAGTTTTTCATTTCCTTTTATTCTTATATAAGATATTTTTATCCCGTCTTTTGAAAGAAAACTTCTTTCTTCTGCTTTTGAGGCAAGTTGAGGTATTAATTTAAATAATTGATTTGATGGTTTATAAACTATGTTTTTTTCAATCAGGCTCAGGTTAATTGAGCCAACGCCCCAAAAAAGAATTGTTCCCGACAAAAATAATATTATGGATCTAATTATTGAATTTTTCTTTAACAAAACCAAATCCTCCAATTAATAAAGTGTTTTTATTGCCTCAAAAATCGTTTCTTTATCTGTATCATTGAAAATATCAACTTTTGATTCTTCTATTGATAGAACAAATCTGATTTTTCCCGACAAAACTTTTTTGTCACCCAGCATGGCTTCATAAAGCGCTTCTTGTTCTATAAATTCGGGAATTTTATAATTCATTTCGTATAAATCAAAGATTTGAATGCAGGATTTGTAATAATTTTCGTCAATAAGTTTTCTTGCTTTTGCTATGAACAAAGCCCCTTTCATTCCTATTGCGATTGCATTACCGTGGTTTATATTTTCATAATTCGAACATTTTTCGATGGAATGCCCGATGGTATGTCCAAAATTAAGAATTGCTCTTAATCCTGATTCTTTTTCATCTTTGTTTACGACAGCAGCTTTTAGTTCACAGCAATATTTTACAAGTTCTTGGATAATATCAATATTAAGAGCAAATATTGCTTGTTTGTTTTGTGTTAAATATTCAAGAAAATTTGTATCAAGGGGGCTTAAACCGCTTCTTGGCTGCTCGCCCTCTGCTTTCAATTTGCATGATTTTTCAATCAACCCGTATTTAATTACTTCAGCGAGTCCTACTTTAAGCTCGCTTTCAGGTAAAGTTTTTAAAGTTGAAATATCGGTTAAAACAAATTTAGGCTGATAAAAACTGCCTATAAGATTTTTTCCAAGCGTGTGATTGACTGCGACTTTGCCTCCGACTGAAGAATCAACTTGAGAGAGCAAAGTGGTAGGAATTTGAATAAAATCAATTCCCCTTAAGTAAGTAGAGGCCGCAAATCCTGTAATATCTCCTACAACACCGCCGCCTAGAGCTATTATGGCATCTTTTCTTTCAAGTTTAAATTCAATAGCTTTTCGCCAGATAAGTTCAAGTGATTGACTATTCTTGTATTTTTCACCGTCTTCGAGAATAACGAAACCAATTTCAAACCCTTCTTCTGTCAAAGAAGCTTTTACTCTTTCGCCATAAATAGGATAAACTGTTTTATTGGTCACTATAAGAAGCTTTTTGGCTTGCGAATATCTTTTGACAAGCTCCCCGATTTTATTCAGAAGATTTTCTCCGATAATAATCGGATAAAAATATTCCTGTTGGACAGGGATTTTAACTTTTACTGTTTGCATTTTATCTGAAGCCATATTTTAAAATTCTCAATTATCTTAAATTATAAATCTGTTTGTAATTCCAGTAGCTTTTATAAACTTTTTTTACATAAGTATTTGTCTGTTCATAAGGAATATTCTCTATGAATTCATCAGTATCTCTGTTCGGGTTAGCATTAAGCCATTTTTCTACTGCATGAGGGCCTCCGTTATAAGCAGCAACAGCAAAAAGCATATTATTGTGCAAAGAACTTTTTACATGGCTTAAATAAGCTGTACCAAGCTTTATGTTTATATCAGGATCAAATAATTGCACACCGCTGTAGCTTCCCAGATTTTTCCATCTTGCTATATCTTTTGCCGTTGAGGGTAAAATTTGCATAAGACCTCTTGCGTTGGAATAACTAAGGGCAAAAGTATTGAAATAACTTTCTTCTTTCATTAAAGAAAGGACTATTACAGGGTCAAGAGCATTTAATCCCGAATTTTTATTTATATTTTCAGGATAATAAACGGGATAAAGAAGTTTCCATCTGGCGTCATTCCAATTTGGTTTTTCGGAGAGCTTATCCATTTTGTTTCTTGCGATAACTATCGACCTTGATATTATTCCGTTCTGAAGGTCTATCCAGCTTTCCAGAAACGCATCATCTTTTAAAAAGGATAAAACTGTTTCATAATCACCGACATTTATTAATTCCAGTGCCTGTTTGCCATATAATCCTGTTATTTCTCCGCCGGAATAAGGTAATTTGATTTCAGTCCGGTCTTCCGGAATCCTGTTATATAAATTTGTTCTCCATCCGTGATCAACCCCTGTTTTTAGAGCTTTTAGTCTTCCATCAGCCCTGAAAGCATAGTAACTGTCGGGATATTTAGAAAGCACTGTTTGATAATAATAAAATGCTTTAGATTTTTCGTTTCTTTTTTCATATATTTTCCCCAACCAAAAATAAATTGCAGGAGAAGCTTTGGTATTTTCGTATTTTGAAATATGGTTATTACCTAATTTTATTGCTAATTCATAATTATCTCTTTTATTAAGGTAAGAATCCCAAAAAATGTTCCATAATGCTTCAGAAGCAAAGTTGCTTTTAGGATATTTGTTAATTATTTCCCAATAATATTTAAGAGACTTGTTTTTAGGTGTTATCTGCGCTTTGTGAAACAACGCAAAGTCTCTTGCTGTGTTTGAAAATCCTAAAACATCATCCCATCGTTTATCTAAGCCTTCAGAATCAGATGAAACATAAAATTGCATTGCTTGTTCAAAATTTTCTCTTTTTTCGCAATCCGAAGAAGATTTTTTTAAACCTTCTTTATAAAAATAAAGTGCCTTGTTTTTGTCGCCAAGTTCTTCATAATTTTTTGCAAGATAGTACCAGCTGTATTTTAGAGGAACCTTCTTAAGATAAAAAATTGATTTTGTATAATTTTCATCATTATAAAGAGCTATGGCAATTTCTTTTAGTTGTATAGAGGAATATTTGCAGGGTAAATGCTTCAATTCTTCGTAACAATCCATGGCAAAACGTCCAGAAGGTGCTAATTCTATATATTTTAGCCAGTATTGCGCTGCTGCTTTTTTGTTTTTCTCTTTTGTTGCCTGTCCGAGATAATAAAAACTGCCTATAGCAAAGTCTGTTCCGTGATATTTTTTTATTGTTTCAGCAAATTGGCTTTCTGCTTCCGAATAACTTTTGGTTCTTATGTATGCCTGACCCAAATTATAACTTGTTTGAGGAGCGAGTGGGCTGTCAGAATAGTTTGATAATAGCTTTTTAAATTTTAAAATCGCTGTTTTTTCATCCTGGAGTTCAACAGCGCATTTTGCCTGATAAAACAATACAGCGTCATAAGCAGGGTAACCGGAAGATATTTTGGTGTAAGTATAAAATGCGTTCTTGTATTCGCCGTTTTTCTGGTATTCTCTAGCTGTTCTATAAAGGCTTCTTGCTTTTTCAATATTTTGAAAATCAAAAAAACCGGGGTTTTTTATAAATGTAAGAACCAACAATCCAAGTCCTATAAGAAAAAACAGGATTGTTGATTTCGATATATTTTTCATTAATAATTACCTTTTTAAATTTTAATTTTTTATACAGGGATTCGTTTGAATTTGTGATTTTAGTTTAGTATAAATTAATCTTATCTTCCACTTCAACCGAAATAGGAGAATTTTTTTTTATATAATCAACAATGGCATCTTGAACTAATATATCTGTTTTTCTTATGTTTTTTGAATTTTTAAACTGCGAATAACCGTTTCCGCCGCTAAAAATATAGTCATTCATTGTAACTTTGTAATATTTATCCGCTATTAAAGGTTTTCCGTTGATTTTTATGTCCGAAACCCTTTCCCCTTCTTTCAAAATATATAATCCATTATTTGAAAGGATTTGGGGACAATTTGCCGTATTTATACTGTATTCAAGCCCTGAGGACTGTAAAAATGAGTCTGAAGCTTTTGGCAACTCTTTTGAGCTTGTCTCGAGGATAGACTTAATCGCACTGCCTTTTACTTCTGCGGTTACAACAGTATCATCAAAGGGATATAATTGAAAAATATCAGATTTTGTTATAAAACCTGCTTCTATAGATTTATTTGCTCTTATTGCGCCGGCATTCAGCAAAACAATGTCAGAATCAAGACATTTTGCTTTCATTGACTTAACAATAAGTGTACCTGCATTTGTCAGCCGACTTTTAATTTTATTTCTTTCGGCATCAAGAGGTGTATTTATTTGTCCGATTTTTTGATTTGCAACAGAATCAATTTCCTGTGAAAGGTTTGCTATTTTTTCTGAAAAAACTTTGTTTTCATCTTTTCCGTTAACAGGAAGGCTTTTATAATTATATTTTTCTATATTTTTATTTTCAAATTTTAAATCAAGCTGTCCTATATTTACTCCAAATTCTCCATCTTGAACTATTAAAGTTTCCGTTTTGCCGTGAAAAATTTGTTTAGGCTGCTTCAAAAATGTATGACTGTGTCCTCCGACTATAACATTTATTTCAGGAACAGCTTTTGCAATTTTTATATCTTCTTCAAAGCCTGTATGAGAAAGAACTACAATAAAGTCGACTTTTGAATTTATTTCTTTAACTATATTTTTTGTGCTTTCAATCGGATCTATTGTTTTAAAATCAGTATAATTGCCGACCAGTGTATTTAAATCTTGAGCTATAACCCCTATAATTGCCACTTTAAATCCGTTATAATCCTTTATAATATATGGTTTAATTTCTTTTTGAAGTGCAGGATTGTCTAAAAATCTTATGTTTGAACATAAAAACGGAAAATTTGCCGATTCAATCATGTTTTTTACGACCACAAGTCCTTTATCAAATTCATGATTTCCCAGCTCTGCTGCATCATATCCCGCTTCCGACATAAATTTTACATCAGGAACACCGTTAAAAAATTTAAAAAACAAAGTCCCCTGTGCTATATCACCTGCATCAAGTACTAAAACATTTTTGTTTTGAGATTTAAATTGTTGAATCAGATTTGCACGTGCGACAAATCCGCCGACATCATGTCTTATCCCATAATCAATAGGCTTTAAACGACCATGAACGTCATTTGTATGAATAATTGTAAGATAATGCGCATTATCAGCCGGAGAGTAATTTGTACAACAAATTAAAGCAATAAAGACACTGAAAATTACTGTTGAAAATCTTTTACAACGCATAAAATATACTCTGCAACTCTAATTAATAAAATTATAAAGGATAATTTTTATTAAACAATTTTATTTTTAAAATTAACTGCGGAGTTCGGCTACTTCAAAGTGCATAGGATCTTTTTTGTTTTTAAAATTTCCGCCCCATGAAATACCGTATTTAGCAGCTATTTCACCAATATTTGGAGGAAGATCTCCGTTCTTTCCGATAGCATTTTCAGCAGTATTGATATCTATAGCGTTGCCATAAGCGTGTTGGCTGTAATTATTTGAACCGTTTATTTTTCTGAAATTAAAGCCACCGGACGAACCTGGTTTTATTTTATAGCCCATTGCTTCAAGTTCGTTTATGAAGCCCTGAAATTGGGGAGCAACTTTTTCGTTGACATTGAATTTTGCTCCTGATTTACATTTTACCGTTAAAAGTTTCCCTCCTCCGAGAGGGATGCCGAGATTCTTTGACTGATTGAATTTTATAATTGACCCGTTTGAAGCCGCGCTTGCTGTAGGATTGTACGGCTGAACATTTATTTTATCATTTTGTAAACTACGTTTTTTAAAATAAGGTGTAATAAATTTATTTTCGATACCATTGAGACCTATTTCTTGAGAATTATATAAATTTACTAATAAATTCATCAAATCTTCAAAAGACATATGCGTGTCTGTTTGTAAATTGTTGTCTATAGTATCGATTTGTTCTGTTTCTCCATCTGCTGTTTGTTTGTCTAAACTCGACAAATAGTTAAGAAGAATTTGTAATAAATTATTGTTATTTTCATTTTTATAAAAATTATTTAAATCCTTTTTATCTTGAGAAGACGTTAGATTTTTTTTATTTATAACACTTCCGTTTACTTGTCCGTCATCTGTTGCGTCTGAAAGGAGAAGTTCTTTCAAAAAGTTATCTTGAGCCTGTTGTTTTGTTTGATTATCACTTTTTTTGACGAGAGCGTCCATCATGTTTTTATAACTAGTGTTCAGTTAAGTTAAAAGTTTAGAACAAATTTTCTTTTTTCACGTCT